>CACXGS010000105.1 GCA_902767195.1 uncultured Lachnospiraceae bacterium
GGCTTCGCCGCTGATCGCATAGGGCTCGGCTGTTCCGATGTCATAGAACTTCGTCTGTCCCGTGGACTGCGGAAGTGCCGGGTGAATACCGTCTGCTGTTATGCCCATCAGGCCTGCGCGGTAGCTGATGTCGGCGATCAGTTTGTTTCTCGCCCAGATGGCGAAATTCTTTATGGCGGTCTTGTTCATAATCTACCTCCGCTTATCTCGTATCAATGCATTCTGTGTTTTCTTTTTTGGGGGTGTTGGCAACACTATGCCCGTCATCCGAAATTCTCTCTCCTGATCATTCTCTTTTTTTACGAGCTGTGTACATTCATAAACAAATTCATCAACGTTTCTGAAACCGAATCCACGCAGAGTTCTTATAGATTTCTCAACATCCTCGTCATTGTTATAACCCGGTATATGCGGTACTCGGACCCGGATCTTTTTAGAAGGGACCCGTTTGATCAGCATCTTCAAATTGCAGATCACTCTTTCGTTAGATCTGCCGGTATATTTTTTGTAAATAGCCGGGTTCATGTCTTTAATATCAATGATCCACTCATCAATATCATCAATCAGGAATTTGAAATCTTTCCAATTCGCATTAAGTGATGTTTCAATCCGCCTGTACCATGCCGGATCTGCGATCTCACACACTTCGTGAATGAATTCTGCCTGGAGAAGCGGCTCTCCACCGCCAAAAACAATTCCGCCGCCGGTCATTTTAAAATACAGATCGTCTTTGCTGACGACTCTGATCAATTCTTCCGGTGTATATGCGCCTCGTGCTGTACTATTCTGATTTCCACCGCGTTCATGGCATTGATCATTCAGGCAGTATTTGCAATGGAGCGGGCATCCCCAGAAAGCAACAAGTGTCGAGACACCTTTGCCATCTGTTGCCATTCTGATTCTTGAGACTTTCATAATATCGCCGTACATCAGAAGACCTCCCAAGAAGTTAGTTCATCATACGGATAAACCCTGTTTTCCGGAGCTATTTTTTCCAATTCATCGCGAAGATATTCTGATTCAAGGTCACATTTCCTGCATGTTCCGGCACAAGGTCCTATAGAAGGGCATTCTTTGCTCTCAAATGGTATTTGATTCGCCTCCGCAAGTCTAATCCGAAGATTCCGAAGATAATCACATATCCACTTTCCGTCTATTCGCGGGACAATTGCTTCCACCTCATCAAGAATCTCTCTGTCCCTGCAAGGATAATCGGATTCTTGCGCAGGCTCTGTCGTTGTGCGGGAGAATGCTTCTTCGTTCCTATCGGGATAACTCTCCTGTATGAAAGCTTCTGTCAGATTTTCCCCTTCTTCCAAGTGCACATACTGCATAGTTTTTATGTCAAAAAAGGCCCTGTCCCACTTTCTTCCCTTTATCTGGTCCAGGATATCCGGCAGTAAATCTCCACACCATTTTTGCGTATCATGAATCACTTCCGGAAGTGTAGCAGTTCTTTTGGCCATCCAAACGAAATACTCCCCGTCAAGAAATAGTACTGAATTCAGTGCTGATAAGTCTGTAAGCATCGAGTTGACTGCCTTTTTCCTCTGCCGAGACTCAAATTTCCATGGTGTGATTGAAAACAGGTGAAGAGAGCAGCTTACATTTTGATCCTTTATTGCCAGAAAAGGATATAACCCTTCAGGCTCCATGTCCGTTAAGAATACAACGTCTTCCCGATCACCAAGTTCACTGATCAGCTGGTCTTCTATAGAACACAATGCCTGATATTTAGCTGAGTCCATTCCAATTGGAATAAATCCCAATCCTACATAATTGAAAGGAACGACTATGCATTTGTATTTGTCAGTCACCTTTTCTCCATTCAGGCAGACTACGATTACATTATCCGCAAAAGGTTCTAATGCCGGGTGATCCGGTGTCCATATTATGTTTACGTCAGAAATAACGATTTTCATACTCTCAGATCAGCTCTTAAAACTCCACATTTACAATGTCGTTCTCATCCAGCTCTGCAATGAGCGACCTGCGGAGCGCATCCAATACCTTATCGACATCCTCAGGACTCTCGAGCCGCCATGAAGCCGTGTGCGTCATATTCTTGATAGTGACATTCTTGGTCTTCTTGACGTTATACTTTGCATTCGGATGAATCTCAATTTCAGCTGTCTTCCCCTGCTCTTTTGCCTTTCGTGCTTCTTCTTCAGCAGCACGTCTTGCCTCTTCAGCTTTCGCTCTTAATATCTGTGCATCCC
>CACXGS010000106.1 GCA_902767195.1 uncultured Lachnospiraceae bacterium
GATCGTCTGAGAGCAGGGTATCGGCAGGTGCAGATTTCGGAAATGGACTGCTTAAGCGCTCGCTCGATCCATTTCTAAAGGGGCTCCGCTCCTAAACTCACTTCGTTCGAACAACGTCGCGGAGCCCACAATGAATCTTACTCGTTGTAAGCAGTTGCCATTCCCTCAGGACAGCACCTGTCCGATAACTCCGAATCAGACGACGACAGCGTTTGATTTTCTGTAACGGATTATAAAAGACGATATTTCCCATAAAGCAAGAAAAGGCTGATCACATCAGTGATCAGCCCTTATTTTTTGTACTGTAAATAATGATATATATTAGATCTCGAAAATATCGCTCAGTGCCTTGAGTGCTCCGTCGGTATCGTGAGCCAGGACTCTCTTAGCCAGGAGCTTGCCCAGCTGTACGCCTTCCTGATCGAAACTGTTCAAGTTCCACAGGAATCCCTGGAACATGATCTTGTTCTCGAAGTGGGAGAGAAGAGCGCCGAGAGATTCCGGTGTCAGCTGGTCGCCGATGATGATGCTGGAAGGACGTCCTCCTTCGAAATGTTTGTTCTTATTGTCATCATCTTTGCCCAGGGCAAATGCGACGATCTGAGCAACAACATTGGCGCAGAGCTTCTTCTGGCTGGTGCTTCCCTCGATTACTACATCGACGCCGGCCTGGCTTTCCTTGAATCCGATAAACTGCATGGGTACAATATCAGTTCCCTGGTGAAGCAGCTGGTAGAAGGAGTGCTGGCCGTTGGTTCCGGGCTCTCCGAAAATGACCGGACCGGTCACATAATTTACAGGTTCTCCGAAACGGTTCACTGACTTTCCGTTACTCTCCATATCTGCCTGCTGAAGGTGAGCGGGGAAACGGGAGAGTGCCTGAGAATAGGGAAGGATGGCTGTGGACGGATATCCCAGAATATTTCTCTCATATACGCCGATCAGGGCATCCAGCATAGCCGGGTTCTTCAGAGGATCCGTCTCTGTATCTGCTACATCGTTGGCATGAGCTCCGGCAAGGAAACGCTCGAAAATGTCCGGTCCGAAGGCCAGGGAAAGAACAGCGCCTCCCACTGCAGATGAGGAGGAGTAGCGTCCGCCAATATAATCATCCATGTAGAATGCGTCCATGTAGGCATCGTTGCCGGCAAGAGGAGATGTCTGGCTGGTAACAGCGATCATGTGATCACCGGGGTTGAGTCCGGCCTTCTTCAGGGCATCCTCTACAAAGGAGCCGTTGGTCAGAGTCTCAAGGGTGGTTCCTGATTTACTTACCAGGATAAAGAGGGAATGTGCCACATCAATGTTCTCCAGAATATTGACAGCGTCATCCGGGTCAACATTGCTGATGAATCTGGCTTCCATTTTCAGGGTATTGTTGGCCCGTGCCCAGTTCTCAAGAGCCAGATAGATGGCTCTGGGTCCAAGGTCGCTTCCGCCGATACCAATCTGAACGACTGTGGTGAACTTCTCACCGGCTGCATTGGTAATCTCGCCGGCATGAACCTTCTCGGCAAAGTCACGGATCTTCTTCTGAACATCGATGTAGAACTGGCCTTTGTTGACGCCATCTACTATAACATCGTCACCAAGCTGACCGCGGGACAGCTGGTGAAGAACCTTTCTGTTCTCGCCGGTGTTGATGACAGCACCGTTATACAGTTCTTTAAACTTGTCGGAAAGCTGTGCTTCTTTGGCTAAAGCGGCAAGGAGGCCGAGGACCTCGTCATCTACCTGTTTTGCTGCGTAATTGTAAGCAAGTCCTTCCGCCATGGGAATACAGTATTTTGCAACACGTTCTGCTCCTGCTTCTCCGGCCAGAGCTTCTTTGACATCAACACGTTTGGTGGAATCTACAAGATTCTGATAAGCTTTTAAAGTGTCGAGGTTGTTCCATTTTACCATAATAAATAACCCTCCTGTTTGTAACCGAAATGTATGATATTTACTGATTAAATAATAGTATGGACCGGAAATATTTTCAAGTGCCAGATGAAGAATTCGGCATATTTGAAGAGACAATTTTCTTAAGACAGGAGATGGTGCCTCAGATTCCTTCCTCCCAAAAGAACGATTGACAGTATTCTGAAGATGTAAGAAAATAGAGGTGAGAAAACTAATAAATAGTATAGGAGGAGGAAGAAGAGTGAAGATCGTAGTTTTGGATGCGGAAACACTCGGTTCTGATATTGATTTTTCCGGCTTCGAGCAGCTGGGAGAATTTGTTGTGTATCCCCGAAGCACGCCGGAGGAAGCGGCTCTTAGAGTAAGGGATGCGGATATCATTCTGGTTAATAAAGTGTCCATGAACGAGAGGACCCTGAAAGAAGCAGAGAAAGTGAAACTGATCTGTAATACTGCCACCGGTATCAATAATCTGGATGTGGATTATTTTGAAAAAAGGGGAATTTCCTGGAGGAATGTTGCAGGTTATTCCACGGAATCAGTGACACAGCATACGTTTGCTATTCTGTTCTATCTCCTGGAGAAGCTCCGCTATTACGATGACTATGTAAAGAGCGGGGAGTATATTAAGAGCAGCAGCTTTACCCACCTGGGCCTTCCATTTATGGAGCTGAAAGACAAGACACTGGGAATTATCGGTCTGGGCACCATCGGAAGAAGGGTAGCTGAGGTGGCTTCTGCTTTCGGAATGAAGATCATCTATGCCTCTGCCTCCGGAAGGCCGCCCCAGGACGGATATGAGCAGGTATCTCTGGAAGAGCTCTATGAGAGATCGGACGTCATATCCGTGCACGCACCCCTTAATCAATATACAGAGAATCTGATTGACCGGGAATCTTTTGCCCGGATGAAGAACACCTGCATTTTCCTGAACCTGGGAAGAGGCCCCATCGTGGTGGAGGAAGATCTCAGAGAGGCTTTGGATCAGAATCAGATTGCCGCTGCCGGTCTTGATGTTCTCCGACATGAACCCATGCGGGAAGACTGCCCTCTGTGGGGATTTGAGGACAGCAGCAGGCTGCTCATTACACCCCATATCGGCTGGGCACCACTGGAGGCACGCCAGCGGCTGATGGATATGGTGCTTGACCAGGTGAAAGAGTTTATCAACTGCGGATAGAAAGGAGGCTATTATGGAACAGCACGTTCAGGAATTTAAATGTCCCGGCTGCGGCGCCATGCTGGAGTTTGACGCCACAACCCAGAATCTGAAATGTCCCTACTGTGACACGGAGATCGCGCTGGATATGGTTCAGATGACCGAGAACGAGACAGAGGAAGGTCTCTGGGAACCGATGAGTGCCGGAGAGTGGAAAGAGGGAGAAACGGAGAACATGAGAGTCTACGCCTGCCGTTCCTGCGGAGGCGAGATTATTGCAGACAAGTCTATGGGGGCCACCAACTGTCCTTACTGCGGCAACCAGGTGGTGGTGAAAGAACAGTTTGAGGGAGATCTCAGACCGGATTTTATCATTCCCTTCAAACATGACCGCAATGCGGCCAAAGAGGCATATCGCAAACATCTTCAGGGAAAACAGTTCCTTCCTCCTTTCTTTAAGAGCAACGCCCACATCGACGAGCTCAAGGGAATCTATGTGCCTTTCTGGCTCTATGATGCTGATGTGGAGATGGATGCCAGCTATACCGGAGAGATGATCCGAACCTACCGGGAAGGAGAATACGACTGCAGAGAGATCAAGAGCTACCGGATGGACCGGAAAGGAGTGATTACCTTTACTCATGTTCCGGTGGACGGATCTTCCAAGATTAACGATGTCCTTATGGAATCCATAGAACCCTACGATGAATCGGGACTGGTAGAGTTCAAGCCGGCCTATCTGGCAGGTTATCTGGCAGACCGTTATGATGTTCCCCAGGAGAAATGTATCGAGAGAGCCCAGGAACGGATGCAGAGAAGCTGTGAGTATTCTTTCCGTTCTACCTGCAATGACTTTTCTTCCGTCAATGTGGATCGCAGTGACATGACGGTATTAAGCTCCAAGTACTGGTATGCCCTGTATCCTGTATGGCTTCTGAATACCACCTGGAACGGGCAGAAATACACCTTTGCCATGAATGGGCAGACCGGACAGATGATCGGAGACCTGCCCGCCGATTCGGGAGCCTACTGGAAATATGTCGGTATACGGGCGCTGATCTTCGGGGTGATCTTATATGCCCTGACATGGATCTTTACATTGATGTAGGGGGTGAGATGATGAAGAATAGACAGATATTTAAGAAATCATCGGTTCTCCTCCTGCTCTTATGCTTCCTTGGCCTGGCTGGCAGTCTTGTTTGCGGAGATGGATTTGCCGGAGGTATTCCCGTCCGGGCAGCCGGAGGGGTTTCCTGTATTAATGACCAGGCCGACCTGCTTTCTAACAAAGAAGAAAAAACACTGAATAAGCTGCTGGAAAAGGTCTCGGAGAAGAGGGACTGCGACATCGTTTTCTACTCTGCGGGAGATCTTGGAGGGAAAGACGCGGTTGCCTATATCGATGACATGATGGATGATAATGATCTGGGAGCTGCAAGAGAGAATGGGTCTGTGGCACTTCTGATCTTTGTGGACCGTGATGATCCTTCCAACCGTGAAGTCCGGATCAGTACAGATGAAAGAGCCAATCTCTATTTTTCTGATGATGATAATGAAGATGTGATCGATGCCATGGTTCCGGCCCTTTCAGACAGCCGCTACGGAGATGCTGTAGGGACATATGCCAGAGAGTGTGACAGGGTATTCGGCCAGTCCCTTGACAAAGAAGATAAGAAGAGCAGGGGTGTATCGCCCTTCTGGCTGTTTGGTGATTTTGGAATCGGTGCCCTTCTGGCCCTGATGATGGGACAGAGGCAGAAGAGTAAGCTGAAGTCCGTCAGAAAGCAGCATGGGGCTGCCCGCTACGAATCCAATCAGGGCATTGATTTCTCCATCAATGAGAATGTATTTCTGGATGAGAGAACAGAACGCCGGATCATAGAGAGGGATGACAGGGACTCCGAACAGCACCAGCCGGGAACCACACACGTCAGTTCTTCCGGCAGGAAACACGGCGGAGCCGGCAGAAAGTTCTAAAGAACTCCTCAAAAACATGATTTGGAAAATACATATCTCAAAATTGTAAAATACCATACTATAGTTATAATAATCAGTAATATTGCATAATAAACAAATAGTTACCAGTCAAATTATATAAGTAATCTACAAATAATTTCTTGCATTCCGGTCCTGATTCGTGTAATGTGGAATTAGTAACAGGTTGTTATTGTTCATGTAATACTGTCGTAATTTACAAGTGGGTTGATTGTAAACATGCGGCAGAGAAAGAGGGACTACGATGGCTAGAATTATTATTGCACCGAACAAGTATGTTCAGGGCCCCGGAGTTCTGGGAGATATCGCTGAGTATGCAGTAAAGTTCGGAAAGAAACCTTTTATTCTTATCAGTGAAGGCGGAAAGAAGCGTTTCGGCAAGCTGATCGAAGACAGCTTTGAGGGCAAGGACTGTGAGCTGATTTTTGAGGCATTCCACGGAGAATGTTCCCAAAATGAGATCAATCGTCTGAAAGCGATTGTTGAAGGAAAAAGCTGCGACCTGGTAATTGGTGTCGGCGGCGGCAAGATCTTCGATACAGCCAAGGCAGTAGCATATTACTGTGGTACGCCGGTTATAATTGCTCCGACGATCGCTGCAACAGATGCGCCTTGTTCCGCTCTTTCTGTTGTTTACACAGATGATGGAGTATTTGAGGATTATCTGTGGCTTCCGGCCAATCCTAATCTCGTTCTCGTTGATTCACAGGTTGTTGCCAATGCTCCGGCAAGACTTCTTGTTTCCGGTATGGGTGATGCCCTGGCAACTTATTTTGAGGCAAAGGCATGCCAGACCAGCAATGCTACAAGCTGTGCAGGCGGTACCATTACAACAGCAGCCATCACACTGGCAAAGGTATGTTATGACACACTGATTGCCGAGGGTGTTAAGGCTAAGCTGGCTGTAGAGAATAAGGCTGTTACAGAAGCTGTTGAGAAGATTATTGAGGCCAATACTCTTCTTTCCGGTATGGGATTTGAGTCCGGCGGACTGGCCGGAGCTCATGCCATCCACAACGGGCTGACTGCCATCAAAGAGTGCCACCACCTGTATCATGGCGAGAAAGTTGCATTCGGAACACTGACACAGCTTGTTCTGGAGAATGCAGATGAAGATCTTCTGGATGAGGTTGTCGGTTTCTGCATGGATGTAGGACTGCCCACAACATTTGCAGATCTGGGTATCGAGAATGTAGACAAGGATGCTCTCATGGAGGCGGCTACTCTTGCAGCAGCTCCTACTGATACCTGCGGCAACGAGCCGGTTGAGATTACTCCTCAGATTGTGTATGATGCAATGATTGCAGCAGATGCTATCGGAAGATACTACAAAGGTGAATAATTATATCAGGGAATGATTCGATCAGTCTGGGATATTCCGGCATTCGCCGGCCCTGAAACGAGATGTTACTAAATATGCAGGAACGGATATCCGTTCCTGCATATTTGCTGTAAAAAATTAATTGCAAGCTGACCGGTCTTCGGTTATACTAGTAAAGTATTGATTCAGGAAAGATATTTGAGTTGAATGTTAAGGAGGCAAAACATGATTTATGACAGAAGACCGGATGATATGATCCGCATTACAACAGCCGAACAGGCAGAGGCCTACATTGAAGAACAGATTGCCGCAATGCGTCAGCAGATTGGTGATAAGAAAGTATTACTTGCCCTTTCCGGAGGTGTAGATTCCTCGGTTTGTGCAGCCATGCTGATCAAGGCTGTGGGCAAACAGCTGGTCTGTGTTCATGTGAATCATGGTCTGCTTCGTAAGGGAGAACCCGAACAGGTCATAGAAGTGTTCAGGAATCAGATGAACGCCAACCTGATCTATGTGGATGCTGTCGACCGCTTCCTTGATAAGCTGGCGGGAGTGGAGGATCCCGAGACCAAGCGTATGATCATCGGTGGAGAGTTTATCGAAGTATTCGCGGAAGAAGCCCGGAAGCTTGACGGAATCGAGTTCCTGGGACAGGGAACCATCTGGCCGGATATCCTGGAGAGTGAGGCAGGAATCAAGGCCCATCATAATGCGGGAGGACTCCCTGAAGATATGAAGTTCGAACTTGTCGAGCCGGTGAAGATCCTCTATAAAGATGAAGTTCGTGTGGTAGGAAAGGCCCTGGGCCTTCCGGACAACATGGTTTTCCGTCAGCCCTTCCCGGGTCCCGGACTGGGCGTCCGCTGTCCCGGCGCAATCACCAGAGACCGTCTGGAAGCCGTCAGAGAATCCGATGCGATTCTCAGGGAAGAGTTTGAGAAAGCCGGACTTGCAGGAAAAGTATGGCAGTACTTCACCGTAGTACCGGATTTCAAATCCACCGGAATTACGGATGGTAAACGTACCTATGCATGGCCCTGTATTATCCGAGCCATCAATACAACCGATGTGGTGGAGGTAACAGTAGAGCATCTGGATCCGGCATTGCTGGATCATCTGGCAGAGCGTATCACTTCCGAGGTGGAAGGAATCAACAGAGTATTGTATGACTACACACCCAAGCCCCCGGCAACGGTAGAGTACGAATAAGAAATAAAGCATCCCCATTCTCTTTTCATCAGAGAATGGGGATTCCTACATTCTGATAAACGACAACCTGGCCTTCATCCTGTGTACAGGCCTTGATCGAGCCATCCTGAGAGAAAACAATAACAACGGAGTCTTCGATCAGCTCGCAGAGCCTGTAACTTGCTCTGTGGCGCATTCCGTTATCATTGAATTTTCTGTCGGTTTCAATATGACCATCGTAAGCGACGAAGCGCATCTGAGGAGGGGCTACATTGGTAGTATTTACAATAGCTTCGCTTCCGAAGCCGATTAAATCCAGATCCTTGTTCAGAACGACGCCTCCGTCAACACAGGAGAGTTTGGCCACAAGATCGGCATAGACGGAGATGTGTTTTTTTCTTGCTTCTTCTGAACTCAGATAATCTCCCTTTTTTTCCTCAAATAAAGGTGCAGGAAGTTTATATTTTATATCAACAATACCTTTTAAAGAGCAGTCGTTTGGAACGATTAAAAGATGACCGCCATGTTTATAAGAATGGATCAGCTGAATAATCTTGTATAATAATATCAGGCGGTCCGAATCTCTGGCCTTAGAGCCCTTTCGAAGCTTCTCAGCCACAAGGGTTGAAGTAAAAGTATCTGTTCTGAAATGAGTGGTTTCTCCGGTGTAATAGCCGACAACAGGTGTCTCTCCAAAGCAAAACTCAAGTTTCCCGGGTTCCTTTACCAGAATATTGGGTATTTTTGGCATTCTGGTGCCGCTGTGTCTGAACTTCATTATTTCATCCGGCAGGGAAGTATGTGCCGCCAGGATTCCGACTATTTTATAAGGCTTTTCGTCCAGATTCAGCATCAGATAGCTGATATCGGCATTCAGTGCCGGTGTCAGCTTGTGAAGTTTGTGTAAGCTGAATTCGATAGGCTCGGAAAAAAGAAATACACGTGAATAGATATATGCATTCAGATATTCCGAATCCGGGGAAATAAAACAGACACGAAAAGTTGAGAAACGCCCCTCTTCCCGTAAACAACTGACATTTAAAAGAACATGAAGCACCTTGGAAAGTGCCTCCCTGGGCGGGAGCTTTTGATCTTCTTCTATGATACTTGAAAATCTTTCATAATCTTTGATAATATCATCCACAAACAAGTCCAGGTCAGTCATTGATAAACCTCACAATTCTACTTTTATTAATCCGGAGTATTCTATGCTTTTACTATATGATGAATTGAAACTCGGATATCTCAGAGATATTCTAAAAAATCAGGGACAGGATTGTCAAGAGAGATTGGCATAAACAATGCGATTCATGTTATAATCAGAAAGTTATAGTAAAAGCAGGACATTTCCTGAAAGGAGGCAGTTCAGTGACCAGAGAGAAAGTCATTGTAATAGATTTTGGCGGACAGTACAACCAGCTGGTGGCCAGAAGGGTCCGGGAGTGTAATGTCTATTGCGAGATTTATTCTTACAGAACAGATTTTGATAAAATTAAAGCTATGGCCCCGAAGGGAATCATTTTAACCGGGGGCCCCAACAGCTGCTATCTGGAAGGAGCACCCACCTGTTCCAGAGAACTTTTCGAGGCAGGGATTCCGGTGCTCGGCCTGTGCTATGGTGCCCAGCTGATGCAGCATGTCCTGGGGGGCAAAGTGGAGCGGGCAGAGAAACAGGAATACGGTAAAACACGGGTCAGGGTTGACACGGAATCTCCCCTTTTTACAGATGTTCCCTCTGAGACTGTTTGCTGGATGAGTCATTTTGACTACATCTCTAAAGCTGCCCCGGGATTTAAAGTGATTGCAAGTACCGGGGACTGTCCGGTGGCGGCAGCGGAATGTGCCCAGAAGAAACTTTATGCCATCCAGTTCCACCCGGAAGTTCTGCATACGGAAAAGGGCAAGGAGATTCTCCACAACTTTGTCTATGAAGTCTGTGGATGCAGCGGCGACTGGAAGATGGATTCCTTTGTGGAGTCTTCGATAAAGGCTATTCGCGAGAAAGTAGGCGGTGGTAAGGTGCTCTGTGCTCTCTCGGGAGGTGTGGATTCCTCTGTGGCTGCCGTTCTCCTGTCCAAAGCAGTGGGAAAACAGCTGACCTGTGTCTTTGTGGATCACGGGCTGCTCCGGAAAAATGAGGGAGATGAGGTGGAGGCCGTCTTTGGCCCGAAAGGGGATTATAATCTCAACTTTATCCGGGTCAATGCCC
>CACXGS010000107.1 GCA_902767195.1 uncultured Lachnospiraceae bacterium
CGGAAGATCAGTGCTCACAGTCATGGTGATTCCGGATTCTTCGCAGGACAGTACAGCTGCTTCCCGGTAATACCTTTCACCGCATTGATCAGCGCTGCCGGCATCTTTTCCGTCATTCCTCAACACATAATTCTGGTCATAGCCGTTGCCTGTAATCAGGGCCGGACAGTCTGCCCCGATATCCCTTCCCAGGGCTTTTGGCTGCCGGAAATCCAGAGCGGTTCCCTCCACCGGCAGGTAATTGCCGTTGGGAAGATTGTTTTCATCCGGCTCTGTGATCTGGTCTGCCTGGACTACCAGGACATGAGAGAGAACAGAGCCACTGTCATGGCCTGCCAGATTAAAATAGCTGTGGTTGGTCAGATTCAGGGGAGTATCCTGGTCAGCCCGGGCTGTGTAGCGAATCATCAGCTCATTATCTTCTGTCAGCTCATAGGTCACAGTAATATCCAGATTCCCCGGAAAACCCTGGTCACCGTCCGGACTCTTTAGGGCAAAGGTCACTAGGGATTCCTTCTCTTCCATCACCTTCCAGAGCCGGTGGACATAGAAATCTCTTCCTCCGTGCAGAGTATTGGGGCCGTTATTTCTGGTCAGCTGATAATTGATGCCCTTCAGCGTAAAACTTCCTTTCCCGATCCGATTGGCAAAGCGTCCAACGGTTGCTCCCATGGATTCCTGTGACTCTTCATAATCGGAAGCGCAGTCATATCCCAGGACCACATCCCTCATCTGTCCCTCTTTGTCACACACCATCATCCGGACCAGGGCTGCCCCGTAATCCGTTACGGCAGCCTCCGATCCATGACTGTTTTTTAACAGGTATAAACCGGCTTCTCTTCCATCTGATATGGTTCCAAATGGTATTCTCAGCATTTTTTCAAAAGCTCCTCCCATTCTTTGACAATAGAACGGTCCTCAAAATAGTCGATCTTCATGGCATGACGAACACGGGCCAGAGTCTCATTGGTCTTCTCCACAGCCTTCTTTGTTCCTTCATACAGAATATCATAGACTGAATCAATATCAGCCTCCCATTTTGCCCTTTCCTCGCGGATGGGGCTCATCATTTCTTCCAGAACATTGATCAGGAACTTCTTGCAGACACCGTCTCCCAGACCGCCGCGGCGATAATGGTCTTTCATCTCATCAAGATTAGCATAGTCCGGCAGATAATCTGCGAAATGACGGTCTGTGCAGAAAGCATCCAGATAGGTGAAGACGACATTGCCCTCCGTATGGCCGGGATCCGTGATCTTCAAATGAGTGGGGTCCGTGAACATCTTTCCGTTCACCTGCTTCTTCACTGTCTTTGGTGTATCGGACAGATAGATGCAGTTGCCCAGAGACTTGCTCATCTTGGCCTTTCCATCCACGCCGGGAAGCCGACGCTGAGTCTCATTCTCCGGGATCATGGCCTTCGGAAGAACCAGGGTCTTCCCGTAGATCCGGTTGAACTTCTCCACAATCTCCCTTGTCTGCTCGATCATGGGCAGCTGGTCCTCTCCCACCGGAACCACATTGGCATCAAAGGCTGTGATATCTGCTGCCTGGGATACAGGATAACAGAAGAAGCCTGCAGGGAGTCCCTCATCGGCAAATCCCCTCATGGCAATCTCGGCCTTCACGGTAGGATTCCGTGACAGCCGGGCAGTGGTTACCAGGTTCAGATAATAAAATGTCAGTGCATGGAGAGCCGGGAGTGCCGACTGGATACAGATGGTGGACCTGGCCGGGTCGATTCCCACGGACAGATAGTCGAGTACCACGTTTATAATATTATCACGAATCTTGCCCGGATTATCGGCGTTATCCGTCAGTGCCTGATCATCGGCAATCAGAATATTGATCTCATCATATTCTCCGGAATTCTGCAGCTCTACTCTTCTTTTTAAAGAGCCGACATAGTGCCCCAGATGAAGTCTTCCTGTGGGTCGGTCACCTGTTAAAATAATGTTTTTTCCCATGTTGTTATGTTTCCTTTCCCTTTTGGACGTTCTCCAAGTCACGCCTGGAGACGCCCATTTTTATCCATAATAATTATGCATGAAGTCCTATCCGATAGTCAAGGAGATTATTCTATTTTACATCACTAAACAGCAACATTTTCCTAAATATATAATATAAAACAATTATTTATTGTTCTCATTCTTGCAAGAAAGTATACTTTTTACCAGTTGCCTGAAGTTCGTAATAATTTTATAATAAAATATATATGCCTGGTTACTTTTTTGTAATTATTCAGCTCCATGTTGGGAGTATCCGGGTATTTGTTACATTTTCATATCTTTTATTTTCCGTTTTATTGACGAAAGGGGAGGAAACTATGACACGAAAAGCAACTATGAAATGGATGAAAGTGGTCACTTTCATTCTGGCACTTGTGCTGGTCGTTTCATTCATGCCGGCATCAGTCTTTGCTGAAGACGGTGACGACAATACCATTAAGGTATACATGACGATCAGTGACAAAGGAACCATCGCAAAAACCAATGATGGAGACGCCATGGCCTGGAAAGAGGTCACTGTATCAGACCTTGACGGAAGCGGTGACTTTACCTATGACGAAGCATTGAAAGCAGCTCATAAGGCATATAACAGTGAAGACGGATTTGTTGTAAAAAGCAGTGGCTGGGTAGACTCTCTCTGGGGTGTTGCCAACAATCCTGCAAGCTATTACTTCACACAAAATGGTAAGGCAACAGATCTTACTACAACAACAAAGATTGCAGAGGGAGATTATCTTCTCGCAGCCATTTCCTTAGATACAGA
>CACXGS010000108.1 GCA_902767195.1 uncultured Lachnospiraceae bacterium
CGGCAAGGCAGAGGCTGAGAGGGAAGTAAAGGTGGATATTTCCGCAACTGCCAATGCTGAACAGGCGCAGGGATCACATCAGTTTACAGTGACGAACGAGCTTGAACCCACATCGATTCATGTGACAAAAGACTGGAAGAATAAGGATGGTCAGGTCCTTGACGGAACAGCCGGAAAAGAGATTCCCCCTGAGGCAAGAGTAACTTTCACCTTATATATTGGGGAGAATGCAGTTACTACAGAAAAGGATGGACAGCTTGTCAATCGTGCGGTGGAACTGAGTGGCATGGATGCTACAAATGGTGGTGCTGTTACTCCCGATACTGATGATTATGAGGCAAATTGGGTCGCACATTTCACCCATCTTCCGAAGTATGACGCAAACGGAACGATCATTGAGTACACAGTCAGAGAAACCGGCACATGGACCGGATATGTTGTAGAGGGCGATAGTTCTGCATCCAACGAAGGAAAGATCACGAACAAAGAGAAGGCATTGACATTGGATATTCTGAAGGTTGAAAAAGACAAAGAAACTCCTCTGAAGAATGCTGAATTTGAACTGTACAGGATTGATGAAAATTCCGAAACGTTGGATAAAGATCCCAGTACTCAACAAGTAGCTACAACAGATGACCAGGGAAAGGCAAGTTTTAACAGTCTGACGATTGGATACTACATGATCAAAGAAACGAATCCCCCGGCAGGATATGTTATTACCGGAGAAGATACATTCTACATTGAAGTAACAGAAACCGGAATATACTTGCTGACCAAAGGCGAAGGAGCTCCGAAGACCTGGGCAAAGAACGCTACAAGTTACGGAAACGTGAAGACATTCACTGCAGCTACTGCAGATACGAATGCCCAGGCAAAAGTGGAGAATACTCCCGGCGCAGCCCTTCCCTACACCGGCGGCCCGGGCACCAATCTAGTTTACCTTTTCGGTATCATCTTCACAGGCTTTGCAGGAGTAGGTTTGATGATACGGAAGCGCAGAAAAGCAGCATAATCATAACATGAATAACATAAAAGACCAGTTCACTTCGGTGAGCTGGTTTTTTCCTTTTCTATAGTTGGGGAAGGATACCTGGCACCTTTAAGGCTCTTCTAAAAAATTAATCGATGACTCGCTTTCCTTAATATATTGACGGATACATTGATTAGGAATTCATTACAATATAAACAGATAATTTCAAAAAGGCCCTTCTGTCTGGAAGGGACTGAGAAATTTATTTGGGAATGATGCAGATAAAAAGATTCTATATTAATAGATAAAAACCGTTACGTTACTGCATTTGCAGAGGAAAGATTCCCGATGGTACAATCAGCTAAAAAATCAGGAGGAAAGCCAGATGAAGACTATTAAGAATAAGAAAAAGAAAAGAATTAATCTGAGAGCCCTGGTCACTGCCCTTTCAGCAGTAGTGGTTTTTGGTGTGGCTTATACCCTGATTCTGCCTGCCATTACACTGGAGAAGAAAAAAGCCGAGGATCTTCCCGGAATCTATATGGAGAAACCCGGTGAAGGAAATAGTGAAGAAGGAAAGACGGAAGAGACTTTGCAGGAGAATACAGAGAACAAGACCGCTTCATTGAAAGAAGCAGATCAGGAAGACTCTGCTAAGGATGTTGATGAGGAAACCGTAGATGAAGACAAGAAACAAGATCAGAAGGCTAAGGAGGGAAAAAATGAGGACCAGGATACAGACATTAATAATAATGAAGATACAGATGACGTTGATAATGATGAAGATAGAGATGATGATCATGGAGAGATGGATTCGTATATTTCCGCAAAAAGTCCCCTGTCGTGTCAGATCGGAAATTACGAGATTTTAGCAGCATTTGATGAGGAAGCGGAAATCCCCGAGGGAACTAAACTTACTGTTAAGACAGTGAGAACAGCTTCCAGTGAATACCATGATTATTATACCGTCCTGAGAAGGGACCTGGATGAAGGGATGAACGTCCGCCGTGGCCCGCTGTTTTCCATCAGCCTTACCAAAGACGGACAGCCGGTTGAGCCTAAAGGCACGGTGAACCTGTTGATTCTCGCAAATAATAATAAGGTACCGGGTACCCGGAAAGGTCTCCGTGCAGTTGCATGGGAGAAGACACATGGAGTTCTTAAGGCTCAGATTTCTGACAAGACTCTGGATGAGACAGATTCCCGGATGTTCTTTGATGAAAGCTGGGACCTTGTAAAGAAGCAGACAGCAGTATTGATCCACGACTATGATTTTGCTGCCATGGAGCCCGTCGTAGGTCTGGTGACCATGACCGAGAAGAATAAAGATCAGAAGATTGAGGATACTAAACCCGCTGTAAATAATCAGGATGAAACAGAGAAATCTGAACAGGATAAAGTGAAAGCTAACTATCCGGCACAGAACTTTGAGGCCGGTACGGATAAGGTCCTGGTAAATGTGTCTGCACCGGAAGGAGCCCTTCCGGCAGGAACCACCATGAAAGTGACAGCAGTTAAAGATGCAAAAACTATCAATGCTGTGACAGAAGTGGTGGAAAATGCAGAATCCGATAACAGCAGGAAGCAGAACATTGCCAAAGATATTCAGGCCGTAGACATTACATTTACCAATGCAAAGGGAGAAGAGATTGAGCCGAAAGTTCCGATCCTTGTGACCATGACTTCCAGTCTGGTTAAGAAAGCTGCGAAAAATGACGATCTTCAGATTACGGCAGTACATTTGCCGGACAAAGGAAAAGGAGAACTGGTTGATTGTAATCTTCCCGGCCAGACCGGCGGGAAGGGCCTGAAAGAAAATGAAATGAGCTTTGACGCAGATGCATTTTCCGTCTATGCCATGGTGACTTATACAGTGGATTTCCACTGGGATGTCAATGGCAAAAAGTACGATGTTTCTATTCCGGGAGGCGGATATGCCAGCTTTGAGAAACTCGTGAAAATGTTAGGCATCGCGGATCAGGATGCACAGGGTGAGCAGGCCAGCAATACTAATGAAGGGCAGGATGCACCGGAACAGCTGCTTTCACTGGATGACGTGGAAGTATCTGGCACCACAAAAGATTTTGTGGCAGAAGTTGAGAGCCTGGAATTCAGCAGCCCTGACCTGGTCTGGGTTGGAAAGACAGAAGAAAATGCAACGGTCGGCCAGCTGAAAGAAGCCAACAAGCTGGAGGTACAGTACTCCACTAAATTAACAAAAGAGCAGATTGAGAGCATTGATGCACAGACCGTGGAAAGCGGTGACTGGGCACTGATCAGTCTTCTGCCTTTTGAGAGTAAAGAGGCTCTGACCGTTACTATGAAGAACGGCGAGCGGTTCGTGATCCAGGTGACAGATGCACAGATTTCTACCCATGTGATCACAGCGGACGGCAAAGATTTCCTTGTTAAATTAACTTATGATGACAATGCACAGATTCCGGAAGGAGCAGTTCTGGAAGCAGACGAAATTATTCCGGGAACAGAGGAGTATAAAGATTATCTGACCCAGGCAAAGGTTGCGATCAGCGGCAAAAACCATCAGGAAAATGAAGAAATCATCCTGGACGCTTTTGCGGATGTAGCTGAAGATGTCGATATCAGCTTTGCCAGATTCTTTGATATTCGTATCATGGCAGGTGGAGAAAAGATCGAGCCCGCAGCACCGGTACAGGTGAGTGTGATATATGCGGATGCCCTGAATGTGGACGACAGCAAGAACATTTGCGCAGTTCATTTTGGAGAAAATGGAACGGAGGTAATTAACACAACTTCTGGCCAGGACGGCAATTCGGTTGTATTTATGCAGGACAGCTTCTCCGTTACAGGTACGGTTGTTACAAGCGGCGGAAATTGGCCGACTTCCGGAGGATCATATGTGATGTATGTGCAGTCCGGGAATAACTATTATGCAGTCGCTCATGACGGCAGCCTGCATCAGGTGACGGTGAGCGGAAACACTTTAACATTCCCGGATGATGAGTATACATTTGATCTGAATAATTATCTGTGGACCTATGAGGCGCAGACAGATTGGATGGGAAGAACAAATCATTTCGTTTTTTATGTGAACGATCAGGGAGATCACTATCTAAGACCCAATGATGCAAGTGGTATCGCCGTGAATTCTACAAATGTACAGAAAGATAATAATGGAAGAATCTATTATAATCCCGGTTACGGTTCGTCATCTTATATCGGCGTAAGAAATGGTACAATTGTCGGAAATCAGAATAGTAACAATGCAGTTTCCATTCAGTTTGCCTCTAATTTTGTAGTTCCCAGAAAAGCGACCATTCATTTTGTTGATCGGAACGGGAACCCGCTGACGGGAGTTTCCTATACCGGGCCAGGAAATTATCCTGTGGTTTCCAGTGAAGACGGAACATTTGCTGTTCCCTATAACTGGGATATGGGAAATCAGGAGTTCACACTCCACCTTGATACTAATTTTTCCAAAGAAGGATATACTTATGCCAG
>CACXGS010000109.1 GCA_902767195.1 uncultured Lachnospiraceae bacterium
GCTCGCAACCCTGACTGACATTCCATCCTCTGCCATGATAAAAGTACTGCAGTCCAGAGGAATAGCAGCAGACGGCCGCTGGAGAACCGAATCCAAAGGTTCATGCTGTCAATGTTGTCGGCACTGCTAACATCATTGACCAGTGTGTGAGGCACGGGGTTAAAATGCTGATCTATATCAGCTCAACCGGAGCAATACCGGAGCTTCCGGCAGGACAGAAAATAACGGAAGTAAATCATTTTTGGCCCAGGAACGGTCTGATTGGCTACTATTCCGAAACGAAGGCAGAAGCTACACAGCTGGTGCTGGACGCGCTGGAGAAGTACCCTGAGCTTGACGCCTGTGTCATCCATCCTTCAGGCATCTGCGGTCCGTATGACTATGCCTTCGGGCCTGTCTCCAGCATGGTCAGGGATTTTGTGCAGGGGAAGATGAAGATGGGTATTGAAGGCACCTTCAACAGTGTCGATGTCAGAGACCTGGCAGAGGGAGTGGTTGCCGCATGTGAAAAAGGGCGCAGAGGAGAATGCTATATCATGAGCAACGAGGTTGTAACGATGCATGATATGTTCAGGGTGATGAACGAGGCTGCCGGTCTTTCCCAAAGATCATATGTTCTCTCAAAAAAACTCGCCCATATAGGGGTAAGGGTCCTGGCACTGGTGAGCAAGTTTACAGGAAAAGAACCATTGCTTTCGTAATTCAATATTTATATGCTGAACCGCAACAATGAATTTGACTGTTCCAAAGCGGAAAGAGAACTTGGCTTCCATAGCAGACCGTTTTCGGAATCGATCAGGGATACGGTGATCTGGCTGCGGGAAGAGGGCTTTCTCGATACAGAAAAAACCCGGTATCCGGGCACAAATAAAAATGTGGCAATATCAGCGGCAAATAGTTAAAAGGTGCCAGCGGGGCCGGCTCTCTCTGAAATTTTCAGAAATGATCTCAGAGAGAACCGGCCCCGTTGGCACCTTTCATTTCATTGTGGAAAGCTGCCTGAAAAAATGATATAATTCAGAAGACGAATAATGATCGACAAAACTTCATGCTGAAGCGAGGTGCAGAATAACCCTGGAGTTTTGGATAAGGAGCGTATTTGTTTATGATGGAACTGAAACGAATCTCACATAAGCTGACAGTTTGCAAAGCTGCAGACATTTCAGATATAGATATGACAGCAGATTTCTTTTTTATCGGGAAAACGGATGAAGAAATCTCATTGGTATGTAAAACAGGGGACACCCCATCCGAGACGCTCGAACGTGAAGATGGGTGGAGAGGCTTTCGTATTCAGGGAGTCCTTGATTTCTCTCTGATCGGGATCCTTTCAAAAATATCCGGCATTCTTGCCGATAATAAAATCGGGATCTTTGCCGTATCGACATACAATACAGACTATATCCTTGTGAAAGAAGAAAACTATGAGAAAGCATTACAGGTGCTGGCTTCAGAAGGATATACAATAGTGTAAAGAGCCGTTTCCTGCTTCTGCTATTTTTTCTTGAGAACAGTTTACAGTGCATTTATAATGAAAGACAGGAGAAGCATGTCCACATGCGTCCGGATTGGAGGAAAGAGCATGTTTATGGGAATTTCAGGTCACCCTTTTATTGTGGGAGGCGCTATAGCAGCGATCATTCTTGTTGCTGCAGTAATACGGAGCCGGAAGAGGTAACCCATACATTTGTCAAAAGAAAAAACCAGGAGGGAAAATGATGAGTAAAGTTATTCTGCTGAACGGGAGCGCTCACCAGCACGGCTGTACAGCGACTGCACTTGATGAGATGATCAGAGTTTTTGAACAGGAGGGCATCGAGACAGAGCTTGTTCAGGTGGGAGCAAAAGATATTCGTGGATGTATTTCCTGCAACAAATGCAGTGAGGCAGGAAAGTGCGTGTTTGATGATCTTGTGAATGAAATAGCACCAAAGTTTGAAAAAGCGGATGGTCTGGTTGTGGGAAGCCCTGTGTATTATGCTTCCCCCAACGGAAATATTATCTCTTTCATGGACAGACTGTTCTACAGCACTTCGTTCTCCAAGCATATGAAGGTGGGAGCTTCTGTGGTAAGCTGCAGAAGAGGCGGCAATACAGCCAGCTTTGATGTGCTGAACAAATATTTCACGATCAGCGGCATGCCGGTGGCATCTTCAACCTATTGGAATCAGGTTCACGGCTTCTCTGCCGAGGATGTCAGAAAGGATCTGGAAGGCCTTCAGACGCTGCGGAATCTGGCAAGGAATATGAGTTTTATGATTAAGGCGTTTGCTGATGCAAGAGAAAAGTATGGATACCCGGAGGTTGAGAGAGGGAGCTTTACGAGCTTTGCGGATGGGAAGTAAAATGGGACAGGGGGACGTTTCGTTTTGTCCCATTTTTGGACAAAGAGACGTTTCGCTTTTAGCCGAAGTTCACGTGTCCCAAAATGGGACAAAACGAA
>CACXGS010000110.1 GCA_902767195.1 uncultured Lachnospiraceae bacterium
CAGAAAGCTTATGATGAAATCGGTCTGACCGGAAAAGAGAAAGGCTTGTGCCTGGGTGAGGATGGAAAACCCAATGGAAGGCTGCACGAGGATGCTAACAAGATTGCCCGTGGATATTATAATGATTCTTTGACAGATCTCCAGAGGGAGAAGGCCATACGAAATGTGGAGAAGATGGCTCTGGCAAAAGGAATCACCACCATCCATGCCATGGAAGGGGGAGGAATGCTCTCGGATAATGATATCCCGGTCTTTGACCGGCTCAAGGGCCATACAGATGTGGATTTTATCGTTTACTGGGATACCTGTGATATTGACCGGATTATGGCAAGGGGCTATGACCGGGTGGGGACCGACCTGTTCGCTGACGGCTCAATCGGTTCGAGAACCGCCGCCTTTGACGAGCCGTACACCGATGACCCTTCAACCTGTGGTGTTCTCTACATGACCAGGGAAGAGATGACCGGATTGATCGGAAAAGCCTTAAAAAATCATCTGCAGTGTGGTTTTCACGCAATCGGCCAGACGGGGATCCGCCAGGTTATTGATTGTTATGAAGAAGCATTTAAAGAATATCCCTGGGAGGATGCCAGATTCCGTATTGAACATTTCGGCTTCTGTGATGACCGGGATATTGAGAGAGCAGCGAAGAATCATATCGTCATCTCGACACAACCGGCTTTCAGCTATTTAAGAGGCGGCCCCGGAAGTGTCTATCAGATCCGGACGGGAGAAGAGAGGGAGCGGAAGGCTTATCCCAACAAAAAGTTTCTGGATTACGGCATTATTCTGGGGGGAGGATCGGACTCCAATGTTACCCCGATCGATTCTCTCCTGGGAATTCACTCCGCAGTGAACCACCCTTATCCTGAACATCGGATCAGCGTGTATCAGGCACTCAGGATGTATACCATCGATGGAGCCTACTGTGCAATGGAGGAGGACAAGAAGGGTACCATTGAAGCAGGGAAACTTGGAGACCTGACAGTTCTGTCTGACAGTCCATACAAGGTGGCGACCGATGCCATCCGGGATATCGCTGTACTTATGACCGTCAAACAAGGAAAATGTGTTTATCGTTCAGGGCAGGAATAAAGCCTTAAGAAAGCATAATCAATTTACGATCTTTTATTGAAGGAGGTACAAAGTGGGGAAGTTTATTATCGGAATTGACGCAGGAACTACAGGAATCCGTGCCATTGCTTTTGACCATGAATCCAACATGCTGTCCAATGCCTACTCGGAATTTACACAGCATTTTCCAGAGCCGGGCTGGGTGGAACATGATGCCAACGAGATCTATGATGTTGCCATGGACATGATCAAAAAATGTGTGGAAGACGGAGAATTAAGCTTCGATGATCTGGTGGCAATCGGAATCACGAATCAGAGAGAGACCACGGTAATCTGGGACAAAGATACAGGCAAGGCTGTCTGTCCTTCCATCGTATGGCAGGATATGAGAACAGCAGACCGTGTCGCTGAATTTAACGAGAAATATGGAGATTCTAAATATGATACGGTCGGATGTGTAGCTACGACCAATGGTACCGCTCCCAAGATCGAGTGGATTATGGCACATTATCCGGAAGTCAAGAAGGGCATCGAAGACGGCAAGCTTCTTTTCGGCTGGATCGATACATGGCTGATCTGGAAGTTTTCCGGAGGAAAGGCACATGTCGCTGATTTCTCCAACACATCTTTCACCCTGATGGGAGATATTAAACAGCTGGATTATGATATGGATATCCTTAAAGAGTTCGGAATCCCAAGAGATATCCTGCCTGAACTGGTTATCACAGGCAAGTTCTCCGTGGATACAGATCCTGCCGTATTCTTCGGTCATGCGGTTCCGATTGCTGCTTCAGCCGGTGACCAGACTGCCGCTGCCGTAGGCCAGGCTTGCATCCTGCCGGGTATGATCAAGAATACATACGGAACAGGCTCTTTCATCGTTCTGAATGCCGGGGCAAAGCTGCCGCAGAACATTCCTGCCGAGACAGGACTTGTTATTGAGACCGCCAACGATATCACGGATCAGCTCCACTATGCCCTGGAAGGATTTGCCAATGTATCCGGATCTGCCATTCAATGGCTGAGAGACGGTGCCGGGGTTATCACCAATGCCAAAGAGGCAGAAGAACTGGCTAACTCTGTAGAAAATAATGGTGGTGTATATTTCGTTCCCGCATTCGCAGGTCTGCCCAACGGCTCTGACCCCTACGCGAGAGGAACCATCATCGGTATCACCAGAGGAACCACGAAAGCGCATCTTTGCCGAGCTGCAATCGAGGCAATGGCATATCAGGTGGCAGAGTCCTTCAACGCCATGGCTGAGTATGCCGGCGTTGAGATCAAGGCAGTCCGGGCTGATGGCGGCGGAGCACAGAATGACTTCCTCTGCCAGTTCCAGGCAGATATCCTGGGCGTGCCGGTAGAGCGGCCAGTCATCACAGAGACCACCTGCCTTGGTGTTGCTTATCTGGCCGGTGTTGCGACAGGTTTTTGGAAAGACATGGAAGAAGTGGCAGCCAAGTGGCAGTGTGAGAAGCGCTTCGAGCCGAGGCTTACCGAGGAAGAGCGTAAAGAACTGATGGATGGCTGGAACAGGGCAGTGAAACATTCATCCGGATGGCTGAAAAAGTAA
>CACXGS010000111.1 GCA_902767195.1 uncultured Lachnospiraceae bacterium
CTGGTCGATGGGCCTGCTGCCGATCTCACAGCCGCCCGGAAGTGCAACAATAGCCTTTCGGTACTTGCCAAGCAGGGCTCCGATCAGGTAATAGGAAGCTCGTATTCTTCTGATGTATTCATTATCGACAATAAGATCGCCGGAAGCGTCGATTGCTCTTCCGCTAATAACAACCTCATTATCATTTTTTCGTTCAACGATAGCTCCGATCTGCTCCATGGCCTGAAGCAGCACGTTAGTATCCCTGACATTAGGCACGTTATCTATAAGACACCGGCCGTCTGTCATAATAGCCGCTGCAAGAATTCCCAGCGCAGCATTCTTCGCTCCTCCAATGACAACTTCACCAACCAGCGGCCTGCCGCCTTTAATAATATATTGTTCCATGCTGTACCTCAAAATCTATATAAAATGTCTCTTATAAACAGTAGTTATGTAAAAGTCAGTATTAAACTTATACATCTCAAAACATGTATTGTCAATCGTAAACTTTAAAATCTCTATTTTCGTTTTCTCACGCTGTAGCCAAAAGTCCCCAGTGCTTTGCCTAATTCAAAATAGGTTCCGTGGGAATAAACGATAGGCTCAGCTTTTTCCAAATGAAATGTACCGTTCTCATCCATGTATTTCCGGTCCACTGACACATGGACAACCTCCGCGACAAACATGGTATGAGAGCCCAATGGTAATGTTTGGATGACACGGCATTCAATGCATACCGGACTCTCTTCGATCAGGGGCACATCAATAACCTGTCCCTCCATCTTGGTAAAATGGGTTTCCTGCCATTTGTCACAGTCCCTTCCGGAGCGGACCCCGCAGAAGTCCGTACGTTTTGCCATTTTCCTGGTAGTCAGATTCACTGCAAATACACCGGTATCCACAATCGCCCGGTAAGAGGCCCTTTCCGGGCGCACAGAAATATAGAGCATGGGGGGATTGGTGCAAACCGTCCCCGTCCATGCCACCGTCAGAATATTATCCTTCCCCTCCCGGTCTCTTACCGAAACCAGTACAGCCGGGAGAGGATAGAGCATATTGCCCGGTTTGAAACAGATCTTATCTGCTGTATCTTTCTTTTCCCTCTTTTTGCTTCTGTCGATTTTTCCCATCTTCCCAGCCTTATCAGATTTTTTCTTTTATACTTTTGCGGATGGTCTCCATCTCTTCTTTTGTGATCTCTTTCTGAGGCCATAACAGATTCAGCCCGTCATCCTCATAGCGGGGAATCAGATGCAGATGAAAATGATTCACAGTCTGCCCTGCCACCCGGCCGTTGTTCTGTACAACATTTAACCCGTCACACCCAAGACCGTCTCTCATGGCGCGGGCAATACAGGTAGCAAGGGAAAAAATCCTGCCGGCTGTCTCAGCATCCATATCATATATGTTATCAAAATGTTCCCGGGGCACAATCAGGGCATGTCCTCTTGTCGCAGGGTTCACATCCAGGAACACCCGAAAATGGCTGTCTTCATAAATGGTGGCCGAAGGAATCGCTCCTCTGGCAATCTCGCAAAACAAACAATCTTTTTTCATTATTTATCCTTTCTGGTTCTGTGCTCTATAACTTCAGAATCTTCTATTGGTCCGGAACCGGAAAATCAAAGCAGCCATGGGCGGCAGATAGACCTTGATGGAGTATTCTTTCATATCACAGAAAATCTCCTCGGCCTGATATTCCTGTCCTTCATAGCGGCCTTCTCCTCCGTATTCCACAGAATCGCTGTTCATGATGATCTGGTATAAACCTTTTTTGGGAACCCCGATCCGGTACCCTCTTTTTTCCTCTTCATCAAAATTACACACGAAAAGGAACAGTTCTCTTGCTCTGGAATCTTTCCTTAGAAATGTAATAACAGATTCCCGGGCATCCATGGCATTGACCCACTCAAACGCATCCCTTCGAAGGTCATAGTCATAAAAGGTAGGATTCTTCAGGTACTGTTTCAGAAGGTCTCTGGCAAAACGCAGCGAAAAACTGCTCTGATTTGCATGGAGAGTCCATACCGGCTTCCCGGGGATTCCTGCCAGATAAGCGTAGGTCACCTTCTCCTCTGCCAGGGCTCTGGCATCAGAATATACCGTACTGGCCATCTTTCTCCACTCATGATTCAGCCGGATCACCGTATCCCGGTCATCCATCCTCATGACGGGGAGAGACAGAAGATAGTGATTCCTCTTTCTTTCTGCGGGATCCATTCCCAGGTACTGTACCATGGACTTCTTCACCGAATAATCCCAGTGGATATCATAATCAGGCTTATTCAGATCACGAACCCAGGAACAATGGCGGAAAAGCTCTTCTCTGCCTATGCTTTCACCGATAAACAGAACCCCCGGGTCCACCTCTCTGGCAGCTGCCATCAGGGATCTTGTCAGGTCATAATGGCGCTGCACCAGACTGGTCCAGTCCTTATTACTGATATCTTCAAACTCCGGTGACGCACACATGGCTGCCAGCTTATCATGAAAACCGCGGAACACGAACCCGTCGATATGGTACTTCCTGATCCAGAAGATCAGATTGGACAGCAGGTAATTGAAGAGTTCCGGAGACCGGTAAAACAGGTAAGTATAGCCTGTCTCCTCAATCAGTCTGGTCAATCCTTCCGAAGTACCCTCAGGCATCAGATCCGCAAACTCCAGGATATAATCAAATGCCTTCTGAATATAATCACTGGTGAATTCCGTCAGCACTGCCTTGTTGTTTTTGTGGCACTCATTTACAAATAACCGGGTGCGGTCCGGACCGTCTCTGCTGTACATGGGTTCGAAAAATCCCTTATGACGGGTCTTTTC
>CACXGS010000112.1 GCA_902767195.1 uncultured Lachnospiraceae bacterium
AACCATCTTCTGTCTGCCGATGATTTCTCCCTGATCATCAATCAAAAGGCTCATATCGTATCTATGCCCTTTTTCCTCAATATAAAAGTTGGGAGAAGCAAATATGTGGTTTTCCCGGCATGCATCTCTTATTCCCTTCACATATTGACTATCTTCCGTAAGAACATATTGCTCCACATCGCGGTCAGGATTTTGAGGAAAAAAGGGACACAACTGAATCTCAGGAAAGCAAATTAGTTCCGCTTTATTCTCCGCAGCCTGCCTGATAAATTGCAGCGACTTTTCATAGTTGCTCCGAATATCAGATGACATCTTCATCTGAGCTAATGCAATTCTCATCCTCTTCTCCTTCACAAATCCCAATTTGGCCACTTGTTCTCTTTTTTGCTTTTATTGAATAAAAAAGAACCAACCCCTGTCTTTACTGGCAATAGCCTACCTATGCTGAATCTTCTCCTCATAATACCAACTACCCCGGCATCAAACAATCGTCTTCCAAGGTAGTTGAAAAAAAAGCATATATGAATATGGTCTTTTATATTTCATTTTTGTTTGTCACCTCATATCCTGTCATAAAACCATGAATTTCCTTGAATGAGGAACGACGCATGTCTGCGTGGCTGATATCTAAGACTGACACAGCTGACGGATTCGCGCTTTCCGCAAGAGGACTGAACCGTTCATGCTTGGGTAAACCCTGCCGTCAGCAAATCTCCGATACCCGTTTAAGGGAGACGGTTCTTTTGACTCACTTTTTGATCAGCAATGACTCCCCGGTCATCTCAGCCGGCTTTTCCATTCCCATCAGTTCAATCAGTGTTGGTGCGATGTCTGCCAGGCAGCCGCCCTCTCTCAGTGTGTAGCCGGGATCAGCATTCACAAGTATGAATGGGACGGGATTTGTGGTGTGGGACGTCAGGGGTTCTCCTGTCTCATAGTCCACCATCATCTCAGCGTTGCCATGATCGGCGCAGATAAACAGCTGCCCATCCACTTCTTTGACCGCATCCACCACCTGTCCGATGCACTTGTCGACGCAGGCAACGGCTTCAATGGTTGCTTTCTCATCACCGGTGTGACCTACCATATCCGGGTTCGCGAAATTCGTGATGATTACATCATAATCACCGGACCGGATCTTTTCAACCAGGGTACTGCACACCTCAGGAGCACTCATCTCCGGCTGCTGGTCGTAAGTCGCAACCTTTGGGGACGGGATCAGGAACCGTTCCTCTCCTTCATAGGGCTCTTCCACTCCGCCATTGAAGAAGAATGTTACGTGAGCATATTTTTCTGTCTCAGCGATCCTTGCCTGCTTCAGATTGTTAGCGGCAAGCCACTCGCCGAAGGTATTTGGAATGGTTTCTTTGCCAAAGGCAACTTCTTTATTTGGGATCGTTTCATCATAGTCCGTGAAACAGACATAGGTGACCTGTGTGCGGGGTCCCCTGTCAAAGCCGTCAAACTCATCACTGCAGAATGCATGGGTTATCTCTCTGGCACGATCCGGGCGGAAATTGAAGAAGATAATGGAATCTCCGTCATCAATGGTGGCCACCGGCGCGCCATTCTCCATTACCACCGCAGGCAGGACGAACTCGTCCGTCTCTCCTTTCTCATAGGACTGCTTCACAGCATCCCCGGCGGAATCTGCCGTCTCGCCTTCGCCGAGAGTCATAGCCCGATAAGCCTTTTCAACGCGATCCCAATTGTTGTCCCGATCCATGGCATAATAGCGGCCTCCCACTGTGGCGATCTTGCCGCAGCCGATCCTGTCCATCTCTTCCTCCAATTCCCGTACATAATCCTTTCCGGATTCCGGAGGCGTATCCCTTCCGTCAAGGAAGCAGTGTACATATACCTTTTCAAGGCCGTTGCGCTTCGCCAGTTCCAGGAGGGCATAGAGATGATCGTTGTGGCTATGCACTCCGCCATCGGAGAGAAGGCCGTAAAGATGCAGGCTCGTCCCCTTTTCCTTCGCATTGTTCACCGCATCCAGCAGCGCTTCATTCTCAAAGAAATCCCCGTTCTCGATTTCCTTCGTGATCCTGATCAGGTCCTGATCCACAATGCGGCCGGCACCAATGTTCACGTGGCCAACCTCAGAACTACCCATCTGCCCTTCCGGAAGTCCAACCGCCGGTCCACTGGCATTACCCTTTACGAAGGGGCATTCCTTCATCAGCCGGTCCAGCACCGGTGTGTCCGCCAGCGTGATTGCATTGTGCTCGCTCTGTTCATTCATTCCAAATCCATCCAGAATCAGCAGTACGATTGGTCTCTTGCTGTTCAAATCTTTCGCCTGCTGTGCGGAGGATGTTTTCGTCGACCTGCCGCACGAGGTCAAAGTAAACAGAAGTACCGCAGCCAGAAGCGAAAGCAAAGCTTTTTTGATGTAATGCCTGTTTCTCATCAGAAGCACCCCTTTTTCTCTCATCGAAAAAAACTACTTACATCTATTTCCTTTTTTCTGATTCTACAGCCGCCCTTTGAGGGTTTCATAATCCCGCGATGCTAGATTTATTTTATCACGTAATCAAGCCTTTGTCTGAGCAGTTGACAAAAATTGCATATATGAATGTAGTCTTTTATATCTGAAGCTTGTCGACAAGCATTTCTGCTCATCATTTCCTGTCTTTGGTGAATCAATATGTTATCAGAGGTGCTGCAGGAAATCAAAATCCACGATACGTTCCAACTAAACGGCAGAAAAAAAGCGTCCCCGAGGGAGCGCCGCTATGTTAAATCATAATACTATTTTCAAATCAAACAGAAATGCCGGAAAGCATCCATAATTGCCTCTTCCTTTTCCGGCGGACAAATTGGGACTCTTCCCTCACCGGATCCGGTATTATAGTTCTTCCGTTCCTTGATGCCGACCTTATCCTTTATCTGCCCTATGTAGAGGCTTGTAACCTTCAATCCATGCTTTTTCCTCTACATATGCCTTGATTTCCCC
>CACXGS010000113.1 GCA_902767195.1 uncultured Lachnospiraceae bacterium
AGACCTACTGCAAGACAGGCACCAAACTGTGCGAAGTTGGCGGAAGATGCGATGGGCATCCAGATGTTCAGGTTATTGAATTCGGCGCTGGAAAGCATACCGGCCTCAATAACGTTGTACATATGATGGAGACCCATAACTACAGTTACCGGATACAGAGCACCCATTGCAAAAGCACCGATACCGTAACCTACTGTGATCAGTGTCTGAGCTCCGCTCAGTACGATAGTCTCCAGCTTGGAGAAGATCGGTCCGATTACGATGAAAGTAAGAAGAGCGGTTGAAAGAACTGTTACCAGCGGTGTAACAAAGAGGTCGATTACCTCCGGCACATGTTTGTGGAGCCATTTCTCAATCTGTGCCATAACAAAGATGGAGATAATGACCGGAATAACATGGCCCTGATAACCTACCCGCTGAATAGAACCTAATGTATAGGATCCAATCTTGATATTACCAAACAGGTTCCAGGTGGGGATGACACCGGTGTCAATGCCGAAGAATGCGTTGATAGCGTCCGGGCTGCCGGCATTCCATGCATTCAGCAATGCGCCGTGAACCATCATCAGACCCATAACCGCGCCGAGGAAAATATTTGCCCCGAATACGCGGGCTGCACTGACTGCGACGATAACGGGCAGGAATGCGAAGGCTGTATTAGCTGCCATATCAAGGAATCCATACCATGGAGTCTCAGCGAAGGTCCAGCCTGGAATCTTACCGAGAGCCTCTACAAGACCCATCATCAAACCAGATGCAACGATAGCGGGAAGGATTGGAACGAATACGTCACCGATCGTCTTAAGCAGTCTCTTCCATACAGGCTGCTGTGCTGCGGCTGCTGCCTTCACTTCTTCTTTGGAGGCTGCAGATACACCGGAAATGTCGATGAACTCTTCGTACACTTTGTTAACAGTTCCTGTTCCGATAATCAGCTGCAGCTGACCACCGTTCTCAAACATACCCTTAACACCTTCTACGTTGTCAAGAGCTTCCGTGTTCAGCTTGCTGTTATCTGCAATGACAAGACGAAGTCTGGTCGCGCAGTGTGCAGCGCTGACAATGTTGTCTTTGCCGCCGAGATTATCAAAAATCTCCTGGGCACATTTTCTGTAATCCAATGCCATAATATTTTCCCTCTCTCTTTCTTGGATTATAAAAAATATAAAAAAGTTACATATATCTCATACGATCAAAGGCTCTTTTCAGAACCTGAACGTGCTAAGATCTCAAAACTGGTAAAGCAGCCATGCAAATCCGTTTCCGGGAACTCCCACTGCCTTAGCCGGGCGCTCCTGTCCGGTGATCAGATCCACATAGTTCTCTTCCTCATTGATCCAGGCTGTCTGATCCTCATCGCTGAAGTTGAAGAGAGCGATCAGCTTCTCTCCCTGATAATACCTGCCAAGAGCAAGAATGTGATCATTGTAGGGCTCCATGACCCACATATCTGCATCTGCCTCGAAGACTACGTGACTCTTCCTGATCCCGAAAAGCTTCTGGATGGTCTGATAGATCCTTCCCTGGATGGTATCCGGATCATTTCTTTTCTCTACGTCATCCCAGTTCAGATCGCCACGGTGCAGGTAACGGCTGTCATCCTGCTTCAGCGGATCCTCATGATAGGTGTAATCGTTGAGCTGGCCGATCTCGTCACCACTGTATAAAACGGGGATTCCGCTCTGGGTAAAGAGGAAGGCATGCAGCATGAAGATACGCTTCAGAGCCGCTTCTGTCTTCTGCTCATCTCTCTCATAGCCGGCTGCTTCCAGGCCGCAGAGAGAAGCAGTAGTCCCGCACATTCTGGCGTCTTTGAGTCTGGGGTCGTCATTGTAGAGCTCACCCCGGGAATCTACACCGAAAATCTTTCCCGAAAGATAATCGTTAAGGAATTTCTTGTGGGGTGCCTCCTCCATGCCAAACTGGGACAGGAAGTCATAGTCCAGGCCCCAGCCGATATCATCGTGACATCGCAGGTAATTTAAAAATGTATAGGATGAGGGAAGCTGACAGACAGATTCCATCTGGTGTCTCAGCAGCCGGACATCCTTGGTGGCTACCGTATGCCAGGTGCTTGCCATGGTGGTGACATTATATAACATATGACATTCCGGCTTCTCCAGTGTTCCGAAATATGGAACAACTTCCACCGGCTCCATGACGACTTCGCCCAGGAGCAGGCTTCCGGGACACACGATATCCGCTGCCATATGCATCATACGGACAAGAGTGTGAACCTGAGGAAGGTTGCGGCAGTTGGTTCCAAGGGTCTTCCAGATGTAAGGCGTTGCATCCAGGCGGATGATATCAATGCCGTTATTACAGAGGAAGAGCATGTTCTCTGTCATATCATTAAAGACCACCGGATTCCGGTAATCCAGATCCCACTGATAGGGATAGAAAGTGGTCATTACAACCTTCTGCGCTTC
>CACXGS010000114.1 GCA_902767195.1 uncultured Lachnospiraceae bacterium
CACCAAGTGTATGGTCAAGGTGAATGGCGTGACCCTTATTGACCGTATGCTTCATCAAATCGAAATGCAGCACCTTTCCCGCATAATTATTGTGGTCGGCTATGAAGGCCAGAAGCTGATTGATTACATCGGCAAGCTGGACATTCAGACGCCGATCATCTATATCAATAATCCAATCTATGACAAGACCAACAACATTTATTCGCTGGCCCTTGCAAAGGACTGGCTGGTTAAAGACGATACGCTCCTGTTTGAATCTGATCTGATTTTCGAGGATTCAGTATTGGAAGCTCTGGTTAGCGACCCTCGTGAGACGCTGGCGCTTGTGGACAAGTACGAATCATGGATGGACGGTACTTGTGTTAAGCTTGGCGAGGACGATTCAATCGAGGCATTTGTACCCGGTAAGAAGTTCAAGTTTAACGAAATCAAGGATTACTATAAGACAGTCAATCTATATAAGTTCAGCAGGCATTTCTCGGAAACACACTATGTTCCGTTCCTTGAGGCATACCAGGCTGCTCTCGGCCAGAATGAATACTACGAGCAGGTTCTCCGCGTGATTACTATGCTGGATGTGCCAGAAATCAAGGCAAAAAGGCTGGATGGACAACGATGGTATGAGATTGATGATATTCAGGATTTGGATATTGCTGAATCTATCTTTACACCTGACGATGACGAGAAGGTAAGGATGCTACAGGGACGCTACGGCGGCTACTGGCGATACCCGAAACTGCTTGATTTCTGCTACCTCGTAAATCCTTATTTCCCGCCGGGAAAAATGAAGGATGAGCTGAGGGCTAATTTTGATACCTTGCTGACGCAGTACCCATCCGGGATGCGCGTGAACAGCCTCTTGGCTGCAAAGAACTTTGGTGTCCATCAGGAGAACATTCTTGTGGGCAATGGCGCGGCAGAGCTTATTAAGAGCCTTATGAGTCACCTTGAGGGAAAGGTTGGCTTTATCCGTCCGACCTTCGATGAGTATCCCAACCGGTATGATCGGGAAAACTCTGTAGACTATACTCCTGACAACCACGATTACTCCTACACGGCAGATGACCTGATGGAATATTTCAGCGATAAGGAGATCGCAACGCTGGTTGTGATCAATCCTGACAACCCCAGCGGAAACTATATAAAGAAACACGACCTTCTTCGACTGATTTCATGGGCAGCTGAGAAGGTCATTAAACTTGTTATAGACGAATCCTTTGTGGACTTCGCGGAAGAAGAGGAGAACACCCTAATCGATCAGGGAATCCTCTCCGCCAATCCTCATCTGTATGTGATGAAGAGTATCTCCAAATCATACGGTGTGCCGGGACTTCGTCTTGGTGTCCTGGCTTCAGGTGATGTGGAAACCATTGCCACTATGAAAAAGGATGTTGCCATTTGGAACATCAATTCCTTCGGTGAGTTCTATATGCAGATTGAGGAGAAGTATAAAAAAGACTACAGTGCTGCGCTTGTACGGATTCGGGAGGAGCGGTCTCGTTTCCAGGGCGAGCTTTCTAAGATAAAAGGTGTTCGGGTGATTCCGTCCCAGGCTAACTTTGTCATGGTGGAGTTGGAAGAAGGAATTAGTCCGAAAGAGTTGTTGAAGACGCTCCTGATCAAATATAACCTGCTGATTAAGGAGCTGACCACTAAGACGAATGGCAGGAACTACCTGCGCCTTGCCGTGAGGAACACAGCAGACAACGATGCTCTGCTTGCAGCTATGCTAAAGGAGCTCGGAGAGAAATGAAGATTACTATTGTCGGAGGGGGGAATATAGGAACACAATTTGCTGTTCACTGCGCCGAGAAGGGGCATGAGGTAATGATGATGACCTCAAAGCCAGAGGCTTTCTGTAAGCATCTGACAATTGTAGATGAAAACGGAACCGAAACGCATGAAGGCAAGATTTGTCAAGCGACGAATGATCCTGCTGTGGGTTACGGAGATGCTGACTTTATCATGGTCACTTTGCCGGCCAACATGATGAAGGCTTGTGCGGATGAGGTGTATAGGTGTTCCAAGAAAGATGCAATCATCGGTGTGGTGCCGGGAAATGGCGGAAGTGAATGTGCTTTTCATCAATCCATCGAGCGCGGGAACACATTCTTCCTGATGGAAAGAGTGCCAGCGATAGCAAGACTGGTGGAGAAGGGAAAGTGCGTTAAATCCACAGGTTATAGAGGGGAACTGCATATTTCGTCATTACCGGGTTCAGAGGCCCAGGAGTGCTGTGAGCTTATCGAAGGAATCTTTGCTATCCCTTGCATTTCGATTCCCGGAATCCTCAATCTAACTATGACGCCTTCTAACCCCATTCTGCACACGACACGGATGCGGACGATATTTGCAGATTACAGGGAAGGAGTTGTATATGATCGTATTCCACTCTTCTATGAGGATTGGGATGATGAATCCTCCAGGCTCCTGCTGGCCTGTGATGAAGAAGTTCAGAAAATCTGCCGCGCATTACCAGGGCTGCGATATGTGAAGTCTCTGAGAGATCACTATGAATCACAAACAGCGGAAGAGATGACAAGAAAACTGTCAGATATTCCGGCTTTTAAGGGCATAGGAACTCCGTCTGTGAAAGTGGATGGAGGATTCATTCCTGACCTGCATTCCAGATACTTCACAGCAGATTTCTCATTCGGCCTCAGCATCATTCAGCAAATCGGTGTGTTTGCTGACGTGAAAACCCCTAATATAGATGAGACCATGGAGTGGTATGAGAGGATTGCTGTGGAGACTGAGTGCTTCCGATACAGCGATTACGGGATAACATCCCGGGACAAGTTCCTTGACTTTTATCAGCGGTAATTCCTTGTTTTACACCAGGGCTTCCATGAGCTTCAGATCAGCCTCGTAGACGATTCTCAGGTTATTATGGTTGCCCTCGCAAAACTTTAATTCTTTTCCCAGATGGTGAAGAAAAACGGAGCAGATAGTTTCATCCATTGGATGGTGGGCGGCTGCTGCTTCCAGAAATGCCTGACGCAGTATGCCAGCGGTGTAAAGCTCCGGGAACTGAACGTTAATGAGCCGTGACGCAGGAAGATGTGTCAGGCCTTCACCGTGTTCTCCTTCAAGAAACGGAGTCATTCTGTCCATACGCTCAAAGGTGATTGCAGTACCATATTGTTTGCAACAACGGATAGCGTTCGAGATAGTTTCCGGGTCTACAAATGGCCGGGTGGCTTCCTGAAAAATAAGAATGTCAAACACGCTCAG
>CACXGS010000115.1 GCA_902767195.1 uncultured Lachnospiraceae bacterium
CGAATCTTGAATTTGGTACAACCGGAAGCACAGCCGGAAAGAGCGGAGCCATGAAATCCGGGAGAACCGGGCGCACAGGCAGGACCGGCCGCACCGGAAAGACCGGACGTACCGGGAATACCGGAAGCACACCCTATCAGAAAGCTGGGCAGACGTCACCGCCACCTGTGCAGGCAGCTGTCAAACCTCCGGGAAAAGATACAGTCCCATTGGTGGACGATATGGAACCGAAAACGGAAATCACCAGTATCCTTTATACCGGTAAAGGTAAACAGAAGTCTGAAAAACCTGTTTCAGCGGGTTTTGTTGTGACGAAGAGAGTAGTGGTCATTCATACGGATGAGACGATAGAACAGTAAATGAGGAGGATGTTATGAAAAAGAAACTGATGAAGCGCATTCTTGCCGTTGTCTGTGCAGCCGCAATCGCGGCAACACAGATTCCGTACGGGACGCTGAACACGATTTATGCTGCCGGCGTGGAAGAAGGAATGGGAGATCCGGAAGACCCTGAAAACGGGAATGTTGCGGAAGATCCGGAAGATCCTGAGAACGGGAATGTTGCGGAAGATCCTGAAACGGAAACAACAGAAGCTGCGGTAGAGCCGACTACGGAGGCGCCGGTCGAGATGACGACAGAGGCACCGGTAGAGATAACTACTGAAGCCGGGACTGAGACGACTACGGAGGAGGTGAATCCGCCCGAAACTCCGGAAGATAAGACGACGGCGCCGGGCATCAGAAATATAGACGTGTCTGATAGACCATTTGTAGGCGAGACCATGACATTAAAGGCTACGGTCACACCGGGTACAGATTCGGCAGGAAATGAGATCCCATGTAAGTATGTGTGGACAGAAGATGAAATCGAAATTGGAAAAGGGTTAGAGATAACGTATATACCGACATTGCCTGGAACTCATACATATAAACTGAGAGTCATGGATAATGAGGAAGAGGAGGAGCTTGCAAGTGCTTGGGCAATAACTCATGTCGGAATTAAAATAACGCCGAATCCTACGAATCTTGATAACATTAAGTATAATGATGAGATTACCTTTTCGGTTCCGAAAATGGAAGGGTATACATATACATGGACTGACATATATGTTGGGGATGAAGGCGAGGTCAAAAAAGAGTTCGATAAAAAAGAAGCGTCTCTTAGTTACACGGTGAAAAAGACCGGAATTGAGCATACGATCAAAGTTGAGGCAACAAAAAATGGTGCTGCTGAAAGCGCTGAACTGAAGTTTACGCCTCAGGACGCAGATTTTAAAGATATTGAAGTTCTGATTGATGGAAAATCGGCGAGCAGCTATCAGAATAAATTGATTGGGGATACAAGGACAGTTGACGGATTGACGATGTCTGATTACTTCCCTGGTGAGGACGTCGCGAGCTTTATCATACTCGATAGAAATCAAGATGGAAACGTGAACGTTAAATTTAGCAATAGTGATAAGTATGACTATAAAATAGCGACAAAGCTTGAAAAATTTGACGGTAATGACTCTCCGGAAACTACGATTGACGGATCGGAACTTGATTTGTCGTTAGATTATATTGGCAAGTATACGTTGACTGTTACCTGCGAGGACAAGGGAAATGATAAAAATACCAATACGAAGACCCTTGTGATCCTTATACGCAGAGCCCTCACAATCAAAAGAACAAAAACTCCAATATCAAAGATCAGCGACGGAAACACTTCAATCAAACCGGAAGACGGAAGCACATATTTTACTCTTGCTGGAAATAAGGCAGACTGCGATAAAGATGCTACTGTTGACACAAGCAATCTTGTGTATGGAAATGCTCTGCCTGGCAAGAATAAAGAAATAAAATTCAGCGAGAGTGAACCCTATTATAAGGTCACTGGACTTTCTGTAGGAAGAGCTCCTTTGTATTACTTTGGAGGTGTGCCGTCAAGTCTTACAGGCGAAATTAAAGCATTTGAACTTGATAAAGGCAGCAAGACGATTGATCTGACAAAAAAGTGGGATGTAAAAAACGGTAAGAGTCTTACAAATACTAACGGGGAGGAAGTCGGTAAGGTCAAACTTGCGGACGGTGCACATTTTCAGAATAACTATTTCAATACTAATGCAATTATTCAAGCAGGAGACAAAGCTTCTCTGATCACTCTGATCCAAAACCCTGTAAATCCCGATGATTTTTCAGATTCTACCGAGCTTGAATTTAAAAATTCTACCGCAGGAGAAAATACGATAGAGGATGTTTATCTTCAAACGAAAGATGGGATTATATATGGCCCGTTTACAGTGATTTATAATTTTGATAATGAACTGCCGACTTTTGACAATATAAAAATCACAAGTACACAGGATAATCCTGTAATGCCTCTTGCTCCTAAGAGTAAAGAAGTGACATCCTTTACAGACGACGGCGCCCTGATTATTACGAACGGTACGGTTACAATCAATAATCTGCAGGGCAAGGACAATAAGTCTGGTGTGAATTATGAGACTTCCGGAATATTTGTAGACACTGAAATACATAAAACAGCAGCAGAGATTAAGGATAATACTTTTGCATCAGAGGTGAAAATCGAAGATGCCGGCAAGTACTATGTTTATATAAAAATCGAAGACAAAGCGGGAAATGTAAATTATCAGGCTCTGGATGGTCATATCCTGAGCGACAAGGAAAAGCCGACGGCAGAATTTGTCTTTGACCAGAAGCAGATTGGTGGTCCTGTTGGCCTGACGGTGACACCAAAAGATGACTCAGCAGGAATTCGGTCAGTGGAGTTGCACGTATATGACGGTATCGCCAAAGACGGTAATGGCAAAGAGAACGAATATACCCTTGCCGGCGTCTACACTGA
>CACXGS010000116.1 GCA_902767195.1 uncultured Lachnospiraceae bacterium
AAGCTTCGGCTATTACGTGGCGCAGCGGGATTTTGACCTGCCCGAGCTGAAGCTCCTGGTGGACGCGGTACAGTCATCGAAGTTCATTACGAAGGAAAAGTCGGAGCAGCTGATCAGGAAGCTTGAGAACCAGACCAGCCATGAGAATGCCGTTCAGCTGCAGCGCCAGGTGTTTATCTATAACCGGATCAAGACGGACAATGATGCGATTTACACGAACGTTGATGCCATCCATACTGCTATCCGGGACAACCATCAGATATCCTTCAAATACTGTGAGTGGACGGTTAAGAAGGAGCTGGTCCGGAAAAAGGATGGTGCAGATTATATCGTTTCACCCTGGGCTCTTACATGGGATGACGAGAACTACTATCTGGTCGGTTTTGAAGCGGAATCAAACAAGATCAAACACTACCGGGTGGACAAGATGCAAGAGATCAGTATTAGAAAAGAAGGCAGACTTGGTAGAGAGCACTTCAAGGATTTTGATCTTGCAGCGTTCGCAAGGAAGACTTTTGGTATGTATGGTGGCGAGGATCGGAGAATTACACTGGAAGGAGATAACGCCCTGGCGGGCACCGTGATTGACAGGTTCGGCACTGATATCATGATGTTCCCACATGGAGAAGATAAGTTTCACGCTGGCGTGACGGTAACTGTCAGTCCGCAGTTTTTCGGTTGGCTTGCCGGTCTGGGGAAGGGGATCCGGATCAGCTTTCCGGAGGATGTCAGGGAGGAATACAAGGCATTCCTGCAGGGTATCATTGATGGAGCCTGATAGAGCTGCCAGTGTTTAATTCAGTTTCAGAAAACACAAAACCTGCCGCCGGAGAGAAGAGTCCGGCGGCGGTATTCGTTATATGAACAGCATTTTCTAAGGTGCCCCTGGGATCAATCGTTATTGTACCATGGGATATCTTCCGGTTGTTCAATCCCCATGATATGCATGGGGTAGTAGATATCATCCGTTTTATTATAGTACCGCTGCATCGTCATTGGCAGAAAATCATATGCCCCGGCGGCGGTTAATGCTTCTTCCCGGCTCATTGAGAAAATCTTCCCTGTTCTGTTTTGAATTGATTTTGCCACTTCTTCCGGAAGGACATAAGTTCTCTGGATGCGCAGAGGTCCTACATGCAGGGAGATATATCCATCAGTTACGTCATCGCCTGTCAGACCAAGAAGCTGGTCAACGGTAGCGCCTAATCCAAGGCCAATAGTACAGAATAGTTCCTTTTCAGACATATAAAAAGAATCTCCTTTCCTCTCAAGCAGATATGAGGGTTTCCCCGACAATTCGATTCTGTTGACATGTCATTTTATGGCAGCTGCTACTATGGATGATAATATATGTCATTTCAAATGTCAACACTATATATAATGTGCAACATATGCGTATGTGATTACCTCGTTTTTGGTTTTGTTTAGGTTGAAAAGACATCCATAAGGGTCAAAATATTTTGGGAGTGTCTCCATGAAGATAACCGGATTGAAATGTCCTTACTGCGGAGCCGAAATCACGGTGAAGGCAAACAGGAAATATGTTAAGTGCGAATACTGCAAAAGCAGCCTTTACATCGATCATGATACAGTGCGTTTTGCCGCTGATGATGAGGATGAGGCAGTAATACCTGCAGCGAAGGGAGTGGAGGAAGAACCTGAAAAGCCGATGCCGGATCAGAAACCGGAAAAGAAAAAGGAATCTGCAGAGAAAGAGTATGAGACTAAGGTGCGCACAGTGTCGCCGCCAAAGTATAATACTGCTTCTTACACGCCGTCTTCATCACGGAAAAAGAAGAAAATCGGTATAGGGACCATTCTTCTCTGGATCATATTTTTCCCGTTTATGCTGACCATCTGGCTTCTTCGCAGGAAGCAGGCCCCCATTCTTTTACGCTGGCTTGCCGTGATCCTGCTATGGGGTGTCCTTATCTGGCTTGGCAGGGATTATTACAACAGGAATAAAAGGGAAATTGATCTGTACAAACTGACTTTCCCGGCGTTTGAGCATTACCTGAAAGAGGATGACAC
>CACXGS010000117.1 GCA_902767195.1 uncultured Lachnospiraceae bacterium
AAGACCGGATCCGGTTTCAAGACCTACGATGTGAGAAAGAAGCGGCTGACCAATTGCGATCAGTTCGTGTTCAATATCGGAGATGAATTGTTCTTTCTGATTCCGACCAACAGGGTAGCAAAAGGAGATATCATTCTTGTTTCCGGGAAACCGCGTTGTGTGATTGAAGCCGGCAGGGATGTGATTACGGTTATTAATTATGAAGATGCCACCATCGAGAAGATTCTTCCAGAACGCCATGTCTTTATGGGGAATACTTATTTCTACGGCAAGATTGTATCCATGTTCGGAAAGAATCTCATGAAGGGAGGGAAAGGCCCTGGAAAGATGCTTAAGTTTATGATGCTTAAGGAGATGATGAAGGGGGATAAAAAGGGATCCGACGGAAACGGTTTTAACGGGATGCTTCCCTTTTTGCTGATGGGCAGAAGTGATGATCTTTTCGAGGATATGTTTGACTTCGGGGAGATCGATGAGGATGAAAATGAAGAGGAAGAGGATAGGGAACCGGCTTCGGATATCCCGGAGGAATAGGAGGTTGTGATTATGGGCAGCGGATATTGGACAGCAAGGCATTTTGAAGATTACAGCAGAGCAAAAGGAAGAACGGTTGATAAGTCCGGGGCGGTCGCAGGGGATATGAACAATCAGGACATTTTCCTGTCCAGAGGACTGGATCCGTTACTGGATCCTGCAAATGTCATGCGGGAGTGCTGTGACAGTGAGGAGCACCCCAATACTGTCCCGGTTATTCTGGCTTTGGATGTCACGGGAAGTATGGGATCGGCAGCGGTTGAGGTGGCGAAGAAATTAAATGTGATCATGAACCGGCTCTATGACAAGGTGAAGGACGTGGAATTTCTGATTATGGGCATCGGAGATTTTGAATGTGACCTGGTGCCGATTCAGATCAGCCAGTTTGAATCCGACATTCGGATTGCCGACCAGCTGGAGAGGATTTTCTTTGAGTTCGGCGGGGGAGGGAATGCCTATGAATCCTACACCGCCGCCTGGTACATGGCGGCGCGCCATACCAGGCTGGACTGCTGGGATCGGGGGAAGAGGGGAATTCTCATTACCATGGGGGATGAGCCTTTGAATCCCTACCTTCCGAGATGTGGGAGAAGAGTGACTTTTGAAAAGGTGACCGGGGACAGGCTCCAGGCAGATGTGGAGACCAGAGATCTCTATAAAGAAGTAACCGGTCTCTATGATGTCTATCATCTGAACGTGAATCACGGCTGGCGCAAGGACGAGCGGATCCGAAAAAGCTTTCGGAAATACCTGGACAGGAAGCATTACAGAGAGACTACTCTGGACAGCATTTCCAATGATATTGCGGAGATTGTCATCAAAGCATCTGCCGATGAGGGGACAGACAGAGCGTTAAGGGCGCCCCTGGAGGTGCTCACTGCAAAGGGAGAGAACCGGAGCCAGGGAATCCGGTGGTAGCAAGGATAGAGGCGAGCCTGGGGAGCCGATAGCAGGAAGATGTAGAAGAGTTGAGGATCCGGCGGCGGAGAGAGAAAGAGAAGTCGTGCGATTCAGTGGCGGGAAGATCAAGAGAGGGGGGATGGAGATGAAGGGAAGGCTGAAAGAGATTAAGGTTGTCATTGGTGCCAACTACGGGGACGAGGGAAAAGGGCTGATGACCGACTATTTTACAGACCGGGATAAAAAATGTCTTGTGGTATGCAATAACGGGGGTGCTCAGCGGGGACACACGGTAAAACACGGGAGCCTCAGGCATGTGTTTCATCATTTCGGGTCCGGGACACTGTCCGGAGCGGAAACTTATTTCAGTCGGTATTTTATTCTCAATCCCCTCCTTTTTGCAGAAGAGTACCGACAACTCAGGACCTATGGCCTTTTTCCGTCTGATGGCCGGACGCCGGCTGGCCCGGCCATCTACCGGCACCCGGCCTGCCTCTGGTCTACCCCCTATGACATGATGATTAACCAGATTGTGGAAGAACATCGTGGCAGCAGGAGGCATGGCAGCTGCGGCGTCGGGATATGGGAAACTATCGTGAGGTCTGAGAAGCTTCACGACCCGCTGGACCGCTTCGGGAATAATCCGGCCCGTCTCAGAGAATATTTGGGGAAGATCCGGGATGATTATCTGCCGGCCCGTTTAAAGGAGCTTGGGATCGACCGGGTTCCGGAGAAATGGAAGGAGCTGATTGCCCGGGAGGAAATGATGGATCATTTTATAGAAGATATCCTATTTCTGACAAAACATACGATAACTGCCGAGGATGCGCTGCTTTTCGGGTATGACCGGGCCATTATAGAAAATGGACAGGGACTTC
>CACXGS010000118.1 GCA_902767195.1 uncultured Lachnospiraceae bacterium
CCCACGGTATCAGGCGTAAGCCACGCCCGACATCCCATACACGGGTAAACATCTCCATTTTTCAGGCTTCTCATCATCTTTACAGAAATGAAATCCGGCACCATCCGTTTCGCAGCGCATTTGGCCGCCAGAACTGTCAGATGATAGTAAGGAGCGTCCTCGGTCATATTGTCCTCATCGAGGCAATACAAAAGTTTGGGAAAGGCCGGACTGACCCACACGCCAACCTCGTTCTTGATGCCTTCATACCTCTGCTTGAGCGTCTCGGCAATGATCAGCGCCAGGTCATCCCTGGTCTGTCCGGCAGGCACTTCATCCAGGTACATGAAAACAGATACAAACGGCGTCTGCCCGTTGGTTGTGAGCAGTGTCTGTATCTGGTACTGGATTGTCTGAATGCCCCGCTGGACTTCCTTTCTTACGCGCATCTCCGCTATACGGATGATTTCCTCTTCCGTATATGCCTTACCGACCGTCTCAAATTCCTCCCGGATTTCCTTCCTGTATTTCTGCCGGCTCACGTCCACGAACGGTGCCAGGTGCGCCAGGCTTATCGTTTGACCCTTGCTGTACAAGTTTGTGTGCTAAATACAGCTTAGACTATTTCTTGCAGACATTTGTGTTTGTCTGCCGGTACGTTTCGGATGCTCCTATGAGCACCCTACAATTAGTCGTTACAATTGGATTTTGCTATCTATGCGATCATTCTCAGTCCGTGCCTGTGAGGCTCATCCAGATATCTGCTGGCCTGGGTTTCGGATACCCCCATGAATTTGGCAAGTGCGCGAATCGTCTTAAACTCATACCTGTCATGCAGTATGATTTTTGAGAACTTTCTCCTCCGCTGACTCGGTCTCCTCTTCAAAACCCTGTATGCATGAATGTTGTTTTCTTCCTGCGATACCCATTCAAGATTCGAGGCATCGTTGTTCTGCACATTACCGTCAATATGGTTCACGGTGTTCCTGATATCAGAGAAGCCGCTGACAAATGCATGGGCTACAATTCTTGCCACCGACAGAGACTTTTGCCTGCCAGTACCGTTTGAAAGAATCACATAAAGCCTGTTATCGCAGACTTCGTTCGCATACTGTCTGCGAAGGTACCACGACTTATACCGTTTGGCATAGGACCGTATGCGCCCCTTATTGGAAACCATATAATCCGGATAACCGAGGATCTCCTTCCATTCCTCGCCGGGGAGGTCGCCTTCATAATAATCAAGGCTGGAATTTTCTTTCAGGCCTTCGATTCTTTCCTGCGCGAAATTATGGATTCTTTGCATCCTGTCCTCATTCGCTTTCCTGAGGACATCATCGTAATAAAAAACAGACCTCATCAGAGACCTGTTTACTCCCAGTTCTTTTGCAATATCCGTCACGGTCACATCCGAATCCAGCCTTGCCTTTATAAGCGTCCTGTTCTTTTTGATGAACTTCTCCGTCGATGGATTTGCATGCCTTACATGCCGCGGCTCCGGGAAATCCCACTCTTTGATTTTTTCAGCAAGCGTCTTTCTGTTTATCTCCAGAAGCCTCGAAATGTATGACTTGCTTCTTCCCTCGTTTACGTAAAGTTGATAGATAGCATTTTTCAGGGATTCAGCTTTTTCCATGCTGCTCATTTCAATTCCCTTTCCAATCACGAGATCAGCTTTTCCAACCTCCCTCGTTAGCCCCGCTAACAAAAGCGAAACCCTGCTGTGGCAGTTAGTACCGTTTTACTACGGCAGTTATCCTTAGACCGTAGGTGTTGCTCGCCACCTGGGCGATAATCTGTGTCGCAATGTTACAAGCTGTGCTGAAACTATGCGGCTTTTCGATCAGGGTGTCTGTGATGACCGTTCCGTTCTGAAGCATATCCTCCAGGTTGACCAGTTCGCAGTTGGAAATCGGACCGGAGACATAGCCCATGTCATGAATGTGAATAATGCCCTCATCATGGGCGTGAATCACATCCTCCGGGAAAATGTATCTCCGGCAGATATCCTCGGAAACCTCCGAGGCGAGGTAGTCCCGCATCGTGCTGTTGATGATCGGATCCTTGTTGGCGTTTTCCTGTTTCGCCACCTCACTGCTATGCCGGAGCAGCGCCAGGATTCTCTTATCCGTGCTGTTCTGCTTTCGAAGCAGTTCATGCCGCAGCCGGTATTCGCTGTAATGCAGCACCAGCCTTGTGTGTCCCGCTTTCGCCAGGTCGTCCAGTACCATATCCTGGATTTCCTCAACCGATACCGCCCTGCCAAGCTGTCGGCACTTCGTCTCAATGTTTCCGACTGTGTGTTTCAGTTCATGCTCTGAAATTCTGTCAGCCTCGGCAACATCCGCATTGGCAGATCGGATCGCAGCGAATATTTTCCCTCTGTCGAACGGGACCTCCCGTCCGTCCCTCTTGATTACTTTCAACTCATATCCTCCTCCATTCTCCTTCTGTCTTCTGCCAGAAGGTCCATGCAGCTTTTCCCCAGGTACTTCCTGCACTGCTCGTCCATGCGGTTATACATGGCCGCCCTTTCTTCCTGGGACAGGTCGATGGAGTAGATCTCCCCATTGTCCTCCGCCCCATCACTCACCACGATGAACTCGATACATGCATCACCCCGTTCGTCAGGAAGATCATTGACTCCGTAGTAAAAGTCATACCACCCGTTCTGATCACAGGTTTCATCCGTATATTCATCCATTGGATGCATGGGCTTATAGCCTTTCGCAATGCGGATGCGGTCTGCGATTTCTGACAGAAGAGCTGTACTCATAAGCTGGAATCTGACCGTTATAAACCGGCAGGGATAGCCCACATGCTTCTGATCGCTGCTAAATGCGATCTCTGTCCCGAAATCAATAAAGACGTGATCTTTCAGAACATACTCAAACATGCTCATTCATCCGTGCCTCCTGTCTTGAGACTTTCCGAAACACCATGTTCTGGATCGCATGGTCAGGAATCTCGTACATTTCCTGCAGCTGTTCCAGGCAGATCATGACATCTGCCATCTCTTCCACCAGGTTTTCATACGCTTCGCTGTCATCTACATCCTGACCATCCAGGAACGCCCGCCTCACCCGGCACATCTTGCTGATGGCCTGGATCAGCTCCGCACATTCTTCCATGTGAACTATCGACTGGGCATCGTGACCATAGAAACCGATGACCTTTCCCTGCCCGGGAATATCAATGTTCATGTGAATGCATCTCCCTTCTCCAAAAGACCGATATAGCGGTTCACGTACCATACAACTTTCTCCAGATCCCCTGCGCTTTTTGGGGCCTTTCTTCACAGCCCGGATGATGTACTTCACAGCGTTGCCCAGATGGTATGGGAATCGTTGGTCTTCCAGAAAGTCGATGGCATCAATTCTTCCGGTTGTATAATGACTGGGATGATTAACTGTTTCGATCATTTTTCCCTGCCGGCCTTCCTGCTGTGTCA
>CACXGS010000119.1 GCA_902767195.1 uncultured Lachnospiraceae bacterium
CTCTGTCTGATCATGGGTAACATAGACGAAAGTAGTCTGCAATCTCTTGTGAAGGGCGGCAATCTGGGTTCTCATCTCTGTCCTGAGCTTGGCATCCAGGTTGGACAGAGGCTCATCGAGAAGGAAGACTTCCGGGTCACGGACCATAGCCCGGCCGAGGGCGACACGCTGTCTCTGTCCGCCGGAGAGAGCCTTGGGCTTGCGGTCAAGGTAGGGCTCCAGTTCCAGAATTCTGGCTGCCTCATGGACCTTGCGGTCGATCTCCTCCTTGGGCATCTTTCGCAATTCCAGGGCGAAGGCCATATTTTTGTAGACAGTCATGTGAGGATACAGGGCATAACTTTGAAATACCATCGCGATATTCCTGTTTTTGGGCACTACGTTATTGACAATCTTGTCTCCGATGTAAAGCTCGCCTTCCGATATAGATTCCAGACCGGCAATCATACGAAGGGTAGTGGACTTGCCGCAGCCTGAAGGTCCTACCAGCACGACGAATTCCTTATCTCTTATATCCAGATTCAAGTCTGGGATGACGGTCACCCCGTTATCATAGGTTTTTACTACATGTTTAAAACTGATATTTGCCATTGGTATTTACCTCCGATCTATCCATTTTAGTTCATACGATTCCGATTGAGACACTGCTCTGTCCTTGCTTTCCTGATATAATCTCAGATACTATTCTTTCACACCACCCAGGGTAACACCATCCACGATAAAGCGGGACAGCAGCAGGTACACAAGGATGATCGGCACGATAGCTACAGTAATCAGCATATATACTTTACCCATGTCAAACTTGAGGAAGTCTGCGCTTCTCAGTGATGCAATCAGGATCGGCAGTGTCTTTTTATCGTTGTCAGAGATAATGAGGGCTGGAATAAAGTAATTGTTCCAGGTCTGCACAAAGGTAAAGATGGCCTGGACTGCCATAGCCGGTTTCATGATCGGAAGCACGATACTGTTAAAGGTTCTGAATTCGCTGCAGCCATCCATTCTGGCCGCTTCCACCAATTCCATGGGAAGACTGGATTGGATGTAGCTGTACATGAAATAGAAGACAGCCGGGGCAGCGATGGAAGGAAGAAAGAGGGGCCAGAGGGTATTCATCAGATTCATCCTCTCCACCAGACGGACAAAACCGAGGGCGGACACCTGGGTCGGCATGGAAAGAATCAGCATGATAAAAATAAAGGCCGGTTTCTTCATTTTGAAATCATAGGCGTATAAACCGTAGGCTGTGAGAGCGGAAAAATAGGTTGCCAGGGCAGCCGCTCCTGCCGATACCAGGATACTGTTCCTGATGCCGGAGAGGACCGGCACATTGGCGTCATTGAGTACATTCCTGAGGTTCTCCATAAAATGAGTTCCCGGGATAAAGGAAAATCCCTTCTGGATCTGATAGTGATCCCTGGTGGAATTGATAATCAATATATAGAAGAAGAACAGGCACAAAAAAGCGAGAAAAATCAGAACCACATGGACAAAGATGGTAAATAGGATATGGTGTCTTTCTTTCGTTTCTCTCATGCGACAGCGCCTCCTTTCTTTTTCCTTCTCTTTCTTTTCATACCGTCGTCACTGCTGTTGAGAGAGAAGTACACCCCGATACAGAGGACTGCGCAGATCAGGAAAAGAATCACGGAAATAGCACCGGCCATACCGTAGTTTTTGCTGTAAAGATGATTGTTTAGGAACATGATAATGGTCGTCACTGTCCTGTTGGGATTTCCCGTTCCATTGGTCAAGATCTGCGGTACATCGAACATCTGGAGGCCGCCGATCATGGAAGTTATGAGTACATATACAAGAATCGGCCGAATCATGGGCAGAGTAATCTTAAAGAAAATCTGAAGATGGCTGCATCCATCCAGCTCTGCCGCCTCAAAGAGGGCCGGATTGATACCCATGACCGCTGCCATGAGAAGAATTGTCGTATTTCCGAACCACATCAGGAAGTTCATCAGAGCTACCAGGCCCCTGGTTCCCACCACGGAGGACAGGAAGCGGAAGGGCTTGTCGATGATCCCGGCGGAAACCAGGAAGCCGTTTACCGGACCATTGTCGGAGAAAAGCGCGAAGAAGAGCATGGCAAAGGCGGAGGCCATGATCAGGTTCGGCATATAGATGACTACTTTGAAAAACTGCTTGCCATGAATCTTCAGACGGAGGTCTGTAAACCAGGCTGCCAAAAGCAGGGAAATAAAGATCTGGGGGATGAATCCCGCAATCCACAGGATGACGGTATTCCCCATGTATTTCAGAAAGTCACTGTCAAACAGTGCCTTATAATTTTCAAGTCCAACCGGGTTGGGACCGACGATGTTCAATCCACTCCGGTAATATTCAAAAAAGCTGTAATAAACTGTGGAAACCAGGGGTATCAGCTGGAATATGAAAAAAGCAATGAAGAAAGGAGCGATAAATATGTATCCCCATTTTGCATAGCTGACACCGCTCTTGTCGGCTGATCCCTTCATAAACAATCTCCTCCCTTCCAAAAGATAATTACCAGGATCATTTCTCTGTCTGAACCTCGCTGCTGC
>CACXGS010000120.1 GCA_902767195.1 uncultured Lachnospiraceae bacterium
TTGTTTGAGCAGATTGAAAGATATTAAGATACCCTCCTGAATCTTCCCCAAAATGGAACAGTATCTTCTGGTGAGATGTGCTATCATACTCCTGAACCATAGTGATATGATTATCAATAATCTCCCACCGTAGTGTAGAGAGTCGATTATTATCTTATGAAAGGGGAATGATCATGAACGTTGTTTTTGTTAAGAAAGAAGCACTTCGTGCTATTGGCTACAATATTCCTGCTGAATATCAGAAAGATACTGCAAAGAATGCTGCCTGCTGGGCTGATGTAGATTTCTCCGCTTATCCGGCTTATCCGGAAGGTCTGGTTGACAAGGCTGAGATCGCTACATGGTATCATCCGGAGAATTCCACGGAACCGCTCGTCTATTATTATGGAACAGTAACAGACTATAACGGTATTCCGGAGGGTTTTGCGGAATTAGTTTTCCCGGCTGGAGAATTCGCAGTATTTACTGCATCGGAAACTGCGGACAAAGATCCCAAAGATGTTACTGCCGCTAAAATTGCAGACACCTGGAAAGCAATCTGTACAGAGTGGCTTCCAGCCAACCCGGAGTATAAGAGCGACCACAGCAGAATGTATTATGAACTGTATACCGGGGCAAAAGCGGAGATTTATTTCCCGGTCAAGACGAAATAAAAAGGCCTGGAAATGAACTATATTTCTCTTCTCGATCAATGCAAAGAATATATCAGGGAACACCTGGCAAATGATATCTCCGCCCGGGAATTGGCAGACCATTGCGGTTATTCTCTTTATCATCTCTCCAGTGTATTTCGAGCATGTTTTGGCTGTTCTGTGGGCAGGTATATCCTGGAGGAGAAACTGCGTTTCGCCGCCTTATGGATCCTGGAGGGACGTAAGGTCTCGGATGTGGCTGTGGATATGGGATTCGATACGGCATCGGGATTCGCAAAGGCATTTAAGAGAATATATGGTTGTTCACCCAGGGAGTTTAGAAAGAATACAAATGAGACACATCATGCTTCCCTTATGAGAAGTGAAAGGAAGCATGATGCCATGGATTCCCATGGTCATTCCATATCGCATGCCGTCGCTCACTCCCCTGTTATGCAGCCCGAATATGTGAAACGTACCGCTGTCAATGCTAATGGTTATATAATCCCGGTTTCTGAAGAAGATGAACAGTCAGGACAGGCGGCCTTCTGGGCACAGGTAGACTTTAAAGCCCTTCCCTCCTACCCTGATGACGCCGCGGATTACGGGGAGGTCGGCGTCTGGATGAATCCCCATCCCGAATCCGGTAAGATGGATTATTTCTTCGGATATATCACCAGCAATTCCCAGTCTTCAGAAGGGTTTGCCAATATATCCCTCGGAGAAGGAGAATACGTTGTATTCCGGTTAATATACCCGTCTTTATTATCAGAGGTCCCGGAGCAGCTACAGGCACACTGGCAATACATTTTCAAGGACTGGTTTGCCGGCCAGGCAGCTCTGGAATTCGATGACAGCAGGCTCTGTTTTGAGAAGTATGGAACAGATGAGATCGAGATCCGGATTCCCGTTAAACGTAACAAACGGGCTGTTTACTTCATGTAAACAGCCCGCTTTTTCATCCACTCTAGCAGGATCCCTCTATCTCTTTTGTCTTCAGGTCAGGTCATAGCCATCCTGGCCAATCCACAGATTCGCCTTTCTGAGCCGCTGATATTCCTGGTAGGCATCGGCAAGAATCTGCTTCTCGTTAGAGAACCGAAGCAAATGATATGCCTCATGATACTTGTAATACCCGGAATCCATGAAGTATTCCTCTTTCTGGGGACAGGAATGATAACTCTCTCCCATCATCAGATACCAGTATACCTTTTTGTCGACCTGATTGTGATACACCTTGAAGCTGTACTCGCTTTCGCCGATATACTTGACGATATGAGCATCAGCCCCAGTTTCCTCCTTCACCTCTCTCAACGCCGTGTCCGTGTGTTCTTCCCCGTCTTCAACGGTACCTTTGGGAAGTACCCAGCCGTCATATCTTTTTTTGTAATTCTTATACAACAGTAGAATCTTTCCTCGATAGATGACCACACCGCCACAGCTCACTGCATTGATCATGATATCCTCCTGTGCTGACCACGGGTGTGTCTACGTTTGTACTTAGTGTAACAAATACTCCTGACTTTTGCAAGTTCTACTGTCCGTATACATCCTCATAAAATGTATCGAGGATTTCTCCGGCGATGGGAACAGCCACACGGCTGCCGGATCCGGAGTTCTCACAGATGACGCAGATCACGATATCCGCGTCTCCTTCTTCCTTGCCGGCATATCCTACGAACCAGGAATGGGGGGAATGATCCTTCACATCAGCCGTCCCGGTTTTTCCTGCAACATAATAATCTTTGTCCGACAGGCGGGAAGCGGTTCCTTTGGTCACCACTTCTCTGGCCATGGACTGGAGTTCTTTGGCCTCCTCCGCCGTCATCAGCTGTTTGTACTCTTTCTCTTTGGTCTGCTTCACCACTGAGTTGGAAACACTGACAATCTTGTCCACGAGAAATGGCTTCATCAGAATGCCGTCGTTAGCCACAGCACACATGATCAGGGCATTGTGGAAAGGTGTCATAAGGACCTCTCCCTGTCCGATGGCTGTCTGAGGAATCAGACTCTTATCAGAATGCCTGGTCAGACCGAAGCGGCTCTTACTGACTTTGAGGTCAAAATCTATGTCTTTGTTGAAGAACAGGTCTTCATTACGATCAACAAATTCCGACTGGTTCAGTCCTACTGCCATGGTGGCAAAGGCCTTGTTGCAGGATTCATAGTAGGCTTCATGAAAATTCACCTCGCCATGAGTCTCCTCTCCGTCATAGCAGCGCATTTTTACGGATTTAATAATATCATAGCCGTCTTTACAGTCGTAGGAAAATCCGTCCGGTCCTCCATGTTCCCTCAGATATTCCAGAGCAACCACCGTCTTGTAGGTAGAGCCCGGGGGATATTTTCCGGAAATGACCCGGTTGACCAGCTGGGAATTATGGTCATCCGAAGTAATCTCATCCCACTCCTCATCAATGCTGTTAGGGTCAAAATCCGGTCTGGATACCATGGCAAGCACTCTTCCGGAACGGGGTTCTATGGCAACAATGGCCGCTTTCTTGATCCCCCAGTCGGCAAGGGAGATCCAGGCACTTTCCTGAAGGCGGGAATCCAGTGTCGAGATCACGTTGTCACCGGCACTCTCCTTCTGCTCGATCTCATGCTCGATCTTCTCTGAGATATCCTCATGGGAAGAAAGCAATTCAAAGTTCATGGCCGACTCCAGCCCGGACATACCCCGGGTAGAATATCCTACCACATGAGCGTATTTTCTCCCTTCCGGATATTCCCGTATCTGGTTATTCTCGGGATCCGTCTCGGTTCTTGCAAGAACGATGCCGTCGGCTGACCGGATCTCTCCTCGTATTACATTCTTTGCAGCCTCCGTCATACGGCGGTTATATGGACTGGTGGAGATTTCTTTGGCTCTGAAGAGATTGAACCACACCAGGTAGGCAATCAGACAGGCAAAGAGCATCATCACCGGAATCATGGTCACCAGCATATAGCGGTTGGTCTTCATCCTCTGTCCCGGCTTGGGAGTGAATAACAAAAGCAGGGAACGGAAAGCACTTTCAGAGTTTTGGGGAGCTTTTGAAGTAGTCGTCTCTTTTTCGTTTTTTTTCACGGCGCCTTCCTCCTTCCTCATCGCGATTCACAGCCAGTCTGGGGGCAGGCTGCAGTCCCGCTGCCGATGCATAGGGACCGGTCCCGGAAACCGGGTCATTGGGTAAACGGATTCTTCCCGAGTCCTCACTGCCTCCGACCGATCTGTTCCTGTCAATTTCTGACGGGGGATCATTCCGGTATCCTTCACGGAATCCCTCGATATATTCCTGGTTGTCTCTGCCGGTATTCTCCATCCACTCCTCCCGGCTTCTGTTGTAATCTCTCTCCGCATCCTCCTTGTAGGCAATCATAAACATTCCCTGCATGATCCCGAAGATGATCAGTGTACTGGCAACCGAGCTTCCTCCGTAACTGATCAGAGGGAGGGTCACACCGGTGGAGGGGATAAACTTAGTCACTCCTCCAATGGACAGAAAGACCTGGAAAATAAAGCAGACGGAGAATCCGTAACCGATCAATTTGTAGAAACGGTCCTCCAAGTCCATGGCAATCCGGAGAAAATGCACGAAGATACCGATATAGATCAGAATCAGACAGATGGAAAAGATGAGTCCAAGCTCTTCCACGATGGCTGCAAAGATAAAGTCGCTGGCCACCACGGGGATAACATTGGGCACACCCTGTGTGAGTCCCGTACCGAACCATCCGCCGGCTCCCAGCGCAAAAAGAGACTGGGTAATCTGATAACCCTTGCCATTGGCGTCCTCCCAGGGGTTCTTCCAGACGGTAAATCTGGTCCGCACATGGGCTCGTAACATATAGGCCAGCCATCCGGCCACGGTTCCCGCGCCGGCTCCTCCGAATAGATAAACCAGCCGCCCGGTGGCAACATAAGCCATTAAAACAAAGACCGTAAAATATAAAAGAGCTCCTCCCAGGTCATTTTCCAGGATCAGGACCACAACATGGGCCGCACAGAACAGCGATGTCATGATCATCCGCTTGAAGTCTGGTCTCTTTCCCAGCATGGCAGCAATAAAGAAAATGTAGGTAATTTTAACAAATTCCATGGGCTGCAGCTGAATCGGACCGAAGGCGATCCAGTTGGTGGATCCGTTGATGGTCCTTCCGATTACTTTCACAGACATAAGGAAACAGAGACCGAATATCCCGTACAGCCAGCGCAGACGTTTCAGCCAGACTGCCTTCTCCACAAACACCGGAATAACCAGGACAATCAGACTGGAAACTGCCGCGATAATAAACTGTTTGATGGCGTAGGTCTGCACACCGATTCTGGAAAGCATGACAAAGCCAATGATCATCAGGAAGCACATATGGTTCATCATGATCCGGGAGCAATCCGGATAAACATGCTGATAAATGAATATCAGAATCTTAAAAAACGCAGCCTGAGCCATGTAGAGAATCAGAATCTGGGTGTCCCTGGTAAAGGCAAAGAGGACGCCGTAACAGACAAAATGAAATATGAACATAAAAGTTTCCTGCCGGTTCATCCTGGCCACCTGCCTGGAGGAGGTGGAGGGAAGAAATACCGTGAAACATGATATAGCATAGATCACTGCCATCACGATAAACATATAATTTGACCAGCTAGATATCAGCTTAATCATAACAATACTCTCCTACTCAATTCCTTTGGTCCATCTCATATCGTCGGAGGATCTGTCCTCTGAAAAATGGTTGTTAACCCAATTCCTGTATACCTGACAGATCTCGTCAATTATGTGGGTTTGGCCGGCTTCGATTCCGAAAAGATCGAAGCGATGCCTTGGGATCCGGCTTATGACATGGCTGCCGCTGACTCCTATGAGGTTGCGGGGCTTATCCTGCCAGATCAGATTATAACAGCGGTCACAATGGTTCGATACAATCATGCTGCGGTCTTGATCGCCAAGGAGAAGACGTCCCGGCTGATGGTCACATTTTCCGGTGGTCTTCTTCAGACACTGGGCTGAAATCATCAGAGGATTCCTTCCATAGACCAGAATCTCCTGCTCCTGCATGCCTGTACCGATCAGTTCTTCGATTTCCTGCCAGGAACATTCAAGGGGCAGTTCTCCCCTGCTAATCTCCGGGAAAAGATCAGCCATGACCTTATAGGTCAAACTGTTCCACTGATAAAAGGAAGCGGCAGCTGTCACCGGAATTGCCATCTGATCCTGCAATTCATGGGCAAACTGGGCTTCATTGATATTGTGAATGACAATCCCGTCAAAGTCTCCCGAAAGAATCCAGTCCTTCTCCCGCCGGGTATCCCCTCGAAATACTCTGGGCAGAGAAAGATGGACGGATCTCTCCTTCTCTTTACAGAGAGAAAGCATCTTTCGCATGTCCTGATCCGTCAGATGTTCCATGGGAAGACAGACTTCGTCAAAATAATCATGGTTTAGAATATACTCCAGAGTCTCCGGATTGTAAACCACGGCAATAGCGGAGTATTTACCACAAGGCCCGGTGTTATCATCATCTGCATGCCTGCAGGCGGCAGTCTCTTTCGATACCGGATCCGGCTGTGGACCTGAGGCATTCTCCCCCCTTCGTTCCCCTCTTCTTTCCAGTTTTTCCTGGAGGAGAGCGTATCCGGCCTGTCGGAGCCGCTTCATCTCAGACATGGGAAGAAAGGACCCTTCTTCCAGATCGACGATAATCTCTTCTGCGTAAAAAGGCACATTTCCTGTTTTACGAATCTGGCGTTCAATATCTTCTTTTGTTATAGGCCGCTTCCGGGAATTCTCCACAGAGGCGCCCTCTATCTCCACTTCAATGACTGAGGATGGCTCGGCCATGCAGGATAAGGTCATCTGCACCTTCTGTCCCTGTCTGGCAGTCACCCGGGCTTTTACCGGCAGCTTACTCCCTTCCTCCACATATTTCCTGTAGATCTCCTGTGAGAGCTCCTCCGAATGACGGCGATAAACCGGGGAACCGGGTTTTATACGGCTTCCTGCCGGAAGATTCAGTATTCTGATCTTCTTATTCTCCTCTCCCGGGGTATCCGGAACGGTGAGAAGCACCTCCTGGTCTTTCCTGTATGCAGGGATCACCAGCAGATCTTTGTGGATGACAGGTGCTGTCAGTTCCAACTCTACTTTATTCCTGCGGACAGAACGGACCACGCCAATCTTACGGCCGGTATTCCTGGGATAAGCGGCAGCCATCATCCGGGCGCCGTTATGCTGCTTAAAATACCCATCTGTGAAATCACCCCTGGTGTAAAGCTCCTCCAAAGTCCTGATATCCTCCGGATCCACCTTAAAA
>CACXGS010000121.1 GCA_902767195.1 uncultured Lachnospiraceae bacterium
CAGATAGGTGTCTCTCAGATCCTGCGAGAGAGAAGGATCTGCGGCATCCGGGAGGTTATCTTTCTGCTCCCCGGTAATAACAGTATCTGTGTTTTCGGGAATATAGGGTGTCCCGTTCAGTGTATTTTCTGTGTTATTCTTAAATATGTCATCCATAGGTGTTTCCGGTATGGTCATGATCTTAAGTCCCCCTTGTATTTCATGAAAGAATCATACCCCTGAAAGCCATGTTTTGCAAGTGTTTTGCCAAATTACTGCTGTTGATTTGTGTGATCAGGAAAGTCATTTGGCGCCTCTTGCAAATCCTGTCAGATTCAGATACAATCAATTCAGGATGTCAAAGGCTTTAACTTAAGGTGTCCGGACGTTTATAAGGGAGAAACAATATGACAGTGAACACACAGAAAAAGAATACCAGCCTTTTCCTGGGCTTCCTTCTTCTGGCCGGGATCACTAACCTTCTGGCCCGTACCGGCATCCCGGAACTGGATTCATTACTGACACTGATCAATTACATGATATATGTGGGCCTGCTGTTATTCTGGATCGAATCTGTCAGGGTCAGGCTTCTTCCTGATCGCGCCAGGACCTATATCCTGGGGGCAGCATTTCTAATGCTTTTTTATATGCTGCTTCGTATTTTTAAATACCGTATGGCAGCAGATAATATAGTTCTCCGCTATACGGTTTACGCTTACTGGATTCCTCAGATGCTGATCCCGGCCTTATTCCTTATGACTTGTATCCGGATCCGGCGCGGGAGACAAGAGGAAAAAAAGAGAAGCGAGACTGTCCTGCTGATTCCGGCGGTAATATTGTCTCTTCTGGTCATGACGAATGATCTTCATACACTGATCTATGTTCCAAAGGTGGATCTTAATCAGTTTATCGTTTCCGGCGGTACGTATACTTATGGCCCGATGCTCTACGTCTTGTATGCATGGATGGCCCTGGCTACCCTGACGGGTCTGATCCTTTTATTCCGGGAGACCGGCCGACGTTCTCCGAAAGTGATCTTTATTCTTTTGGGAGAGATCTTCCTCTGGTTTGGGATGATCCTGGTGAACATTTTGATCCTGGATAAGCTATCTCGGGCTATAGGGCTGTTTAAACAGTCTCCACGGATATTTAATGTTCCGGAGATCCATATTTTCGGGATGCTGGGGGTGTTTGAGATCTGTATCCGGTACCGGCTCATCCCCTATAACGAAAATTATGCAGGCGTTTTTCAGAAGCTGCAGATCCCGGCTGCAATTACTGATAAGGACTTCAAGATTGTATATCATTCCGACATAGAATTTCCCGCAAGTCAGGCGGATCTTGAAAAAGCAATGATAATACCGGCTCCATTGACACCAGATCTGAAGCTTTACGGAAAAGAACTTCAGGCAGGCTATGCTTTCTGGGTGGAAGATGAGAGTGATATTCATCGGGCACAGGAAAAACTGGAAGAAGCCAATGAGGTGATCGAAGAAGAAAATGATCTTATACAGGCTGAAACAGAGCAGAAAGAAAAAGATGCCTACCTGCAGTCCAGACACCGCATCTACCATGAGATCGCGGAAAAGCTCTACCCCTGTCAGAAGCGGATCGGACAGCTTCTGGATGCTGTAAAGCCCGGGGCTGCTGATTATAAAGAGTTGATCGCACGGGTATCCGTGCTGAATGCTTATGTAAAACGTAAAACGAATCTGCTGCTTCTTTCAGCAGAAAATGAAGTGCTGAATACCAGGGAACTCTTTCTGGCACTGCAGGAGTCAGCATCGTATTTTACACTGGCAGGACTGCAGACGACCATACTGGAGTCAGAGGAAAGACAGGACTATGCAGAGAAACTCATGGCACTTTATGATGCATTCGAGAGCCTGGCTGAGCAGCTGGTGGGGAAGGCCCCGTCACTAATGGTTTCCGGGAAAGACGACGGGCTCAGACTGGCAGCGGAAACGGATCATCTTCCGGATACAGATGGGATACTGCTGCCGGTACAGATGAATCAGAGTGAGAATATCCTGTACATGGATATCCTTGGCAGGAACGAGAGGTGATATGACATGACGATGCACGAACTCATGGGAATATCGGCTCGGCAGATGGTCATGACTTTCAGCTTTCTTCTGCTGATCCTGCACATGATATTGGTTTATACAGTGTTCCGGGATAAAAGAAGCTGCCGGATGCAGGTTATAAATTTGATGTTGTTCCTTGTGAATGCTGCTGTTTTCTACCTGATGCTTCTGCACATATGTTGGGGAGTGAATGGTCTGTCTGAGAAAAAGCAGCTATCCTTCCTGCTTGTGTTTTTTAACGCCCTGCCTGTTTCAGCAGTGATCCTTTATATGATACTGGATGCCGTCTTTCTTGCTGCTGCTTTGCGGGAGCTGTTTCTCTTCAGAAAGAACTTTCTGACACGGGAGAGCATTAAAGAGACCATGGATCTGCTCCCTGTAGGTATTGCATTTGGAAAGGAAGATGGAACTGTGGTTTTCAGCAATCTTACCATGAATGACCTTTCCAGGACATTGACGGGGAAAAGCCTTTCCAATCTCCTTTCTTTTCAGGAATCGATAAAAAAGAGGGTGAAAGAAAAAGGACAGAATGGCGCGCTGATCCAGATTCCTGACAGTTCTGATGTCTGGCAGCTTGCAGCTGAAACATTGGAAATAGATGGAGAATTCATGATACAGCTGACAGCAACAGACATCTCCGGGCAGGCGGCCGTGATGAAAGAGCTGGAAGAAAAGAACGAGAAGCTGCGGGATATCCACATGCGGCTTTCCATCTACAACAAACAGGTCGGCAGGATCATTATAGCTCAGGAACTTTTGACCGCCCGGATGGCGGTCCATAATGAGGTGGGCAATGTCCTGCTGGAAAGCCGGCATTATCTGCAGGATCCGGCATCCTTCGATGAACAGCGGCTTCTGCAGGCGCTGAAGATGACAAATACTTATCTCCTTAAGGACTTTGAAGAGGATGATACCGCCGGAGATACATTGACAGAAGCGATGGAAATGGCAGAAGCCGTTGGAGTGGATGTGATCATTTCCGGAGTGATTCCGGCGGACGAACCCTTCCGCCGTATTCTGGCCGCGGCGATTCGGGAATGTGCCTCTAATACGGTAAAGCACGCTGACGGGGACACCCTTTCTGTCGATATCCGGAAGGAAGCAGGAGAAATGGTGTATGTTTTTAAGAATAACGGAATACAGCCTCAGGAACTGATCCGCGAGTCCGGCGGTCTTTCATCTCTCAGGCTTCTGGTGGAAAAAGAAAACGGAACAATGAAAACAGAAATATCACCGGCCTTTCAGCTGACGATCCGCCTGCCGAAAGCACATTGACGCAATAGGCTTGAGATTAACAGTCAAATAGATACCGCGGGGGAAAAAATGGGCCGAACGGCCCATGACAGGCCGAGGCAGTTTTATTATAATGAGATCAGGAATTATAGGGAAAGGGTGAAGTATACCCTTTTTTACGGAAACAGAGCGGAGTATAAAAAACGTAAATTCGTGCTATAAAGCGAGGTGAGCCTATGTGAACGAAAAAATCAAAGTACTGGTCGTAGACGACCAGTATGTAGCCAGGAGCTTCTTTGAGATCCATGTGGAAATGACTAAACGGTATGAGCTGGCAGCGTCTCTTTCCACAGCAGAACAGGCAGTTTCCTGGTGCTTGGAACATCCGGTAGACCTGGTGATCATGGACGTGATGATGAAATACGGGCTGGACGGACTGACCTGCGCCCGGACCATCAAGAACAACCATCCAAAGACCCGGATCATTCTGGCCACATCCACAGCAGAATCCAGTTGGATCGAGAAGGCCAGGAAAGCAAAGATCGACAGCTTCTGGTTCAAAGAATATTCGGATATGCCGCTGACGGAAGTGATGGACCGCACCATGGGCGGAGAATCCGTCTACCCGGATGTTCAGCCGAATCCGGTTTTCGGAGAAGTCAGAAAGTATGATCTTTCCGACCGGGAATTGGAAGTGCTGCGGGACCTGACCCGTAACCTGACGAATGAAGAGATAGCAGAGGCCCTGCATATCTCTCCTTACACGGTTAAGCGTCACATTGAAAATATGCTGTCAAAGACTGGCTACCGCAGCCGTGTGGATCTGGCAGTGAATGCCAGGATATTGGGTCTGGTGGTCCATGAGGATAACAGAGTCAATACAGGAAGCAGAAAATGAAAGTGCTTTATGGCACTTAAAAGAAAAGAGCCTGATAAGGGCTGAAGAGAAAGGAGTATTTTCATGAAGAAAAGAAAATGGCTGATAGGAGTCTTAGTACTGCTTATGGCAGTCATGATAGCCCCGGCAGCCGGAAAAA
>CACXGS010000122.1 GCA_902767195.1 uncultured Lachnospiraceae bacterium
CGTCATTGTTGATCAGGTAATCGGTCTTTTTCGATACCGACCCGGTTACCTTGCCTCCCAGACTTTCAATCCTGCTCTTCAGTTCATTTCTGTTCTTAAAATGTTCCACCGATCCGGTTACCACAAAGGTTTTCCCTTCCAGGCTCATCTGCCCACTCTGTGCATCGTTTTCTCCGGAGGCTGCGTCCTCGAAGGTCAGCAGGGGGAGAATACGTTCCAGCACGGCCTTATTGTGGTCATTGTCAAAATAATCCCGCACGCTGGCAGCGATCACTTCGCCGATGCCGGGGATGACTGTCATTTCTTCCACGGAAGCCTGTCGTAAGGCATCTATGGAATAGCCGAAATGCTTACATAGAAGTTTGGCGTTGGCGCTTCCCACATTGAGGATTCCCAGGGCATAGATCAGCCTGGCCAGGCTGGTCTTCCTGGACCTCTCCACGGAATCAATCATATTGGCAAATGATTTTTCCCCGAAGCCTTCCATGCTGATGATCTCCTCCCGGTAGCGGGCCAGATCATAGAGATCATAAAGCTCCTCCAGGAATCCCCGGTCAATCATTTTTGTGAGGGTCATCTCCGAAATCCCGTCGATATTCATGGCGTCCCTGCTCACATAATGGGCAAAAAGCTTGACTTTTTTGGCGGAACAAAGAGGATTGCCGCAGTATAGGGTTTTGACGCCATTCTCATTCCGGACCGTGGTGGTACCGCCGCAGGCCGGACAATGCTCCGGCAGATCGATGTGTCCGCTGCGGGTCAGATTATCCGCTATCTGTGGAATGATCATATTGGCTTTATAGACAGTAACCCGGTCACCAATCCCCAGTTCCAGGTCTTCCATCATACTCAGGTTATGCAGACTGGCCCGGCTTACCGTGGTCCCCTCCAGATCCACCGGCTCAAAAATGGCCACCGGGTTGATCAATCCGGTCCTGGATGGACTCCATTCAATCTCCTTCAGAGTAGTCTCCGCCTCTTCATCCGCCCACTTGAAAGCAATGGAATTACGTGGGAACTTTGCGGTGGCTCCCAGAGATTCCCCATAGGCAATATCGTCATAGATCAGCACCAGCCCGTCCGATGGAAAATCATTTTCCCGAATCTTCTCTGAGAATTCCTGTACGGCATCCAGGATGGTATCCCGGTTCACTCTCACATAGGGAACAATCTCAAATCCCATATCGGCCAGCCATGTCATATTCTCTTCGACCGAATTACTCCGGGGCCTTCCGGAAGCGCTGACAAAGGAGAAAACGTTCAGGTGGACATTTCTGTCTGCCGTCACCTTATTGTTAAGCTGGCGAACCGTCCCGGAACAGAGGTTTCTGGGGTTCTTGTAGCGGGCATCCACGTCAGCGATGGCTTCGTTGATCCGCCTGAAATCCGAGTAGGTAATCACAGCCTCTCCCCGAATCACCAGCTGCCCTTTAAATGGAATGCGGGCGGGAAGATTCTTGAAGACCCGGGCGTTGTTGGTAATCACCTCGCCGGTAACCCCGTTTCCCCGGGTCAGGGCCTTGGCCAGCACTCCGTCCTCGTAGGTCAGGACCACCGTCAGCCCGTCCATTTTCCAGGAAAGAAGTCCTTCCTGGTCCCCCAGCCAGTCCCGAAGTTCCTCGGGGCTTTTGGTTTTATCCAGGGACAGCATGGGTCTTTCGTGGTCCTCCTTGGGAAGCTCGCTGAGCACCTGGTAGCCCACATGGGCTGTGGGGGAATTGGCCAGGACGATACCCAGCTCATTTTCCAGAGACACCAGTTCGTCGTAGAGGGCGTCGTATTCTTTATTAGACATGATCTCCCGGTCTTCCTGGTAATAGGCTCTGGCGGCTTCGTCAAGCCGGCGGACCAGAGAGGTCATTCGATCTTTTTTTGATGGTTTGTTTGATGGCTTGTTCTCTGACATAGACAAAGTGTAACCTCCATAGGGTAATTTCCATAGGGTAATTCTGCCGGCGCAGGATCTTGTGGTTTTACATGGTGAGACCAGGTGTGCCTTCCATGTCTCTAGCAGGGCAGGATCTCCTGGTCCTTTTTCGGGGCTTCATAGGGCACTCTGCCGGGAGGCTTTAACCCTGCCCGGTAGTAGAGCTCGTAGCGCTCCTCTCCCGTGATCTCCCGGTACTCCCCGGTAGGCAGATCTCCCAGTTCGATGTTCATCACTCGCACACGCTTCAGGGAAACCACCCTGTAGTCCAAGGCCTCGCACATTCTCCGAATCTGCCGGTTCAGCCCCTGGGTTAAAATGATCTTGAAGCTCTTCAAGCCGGTCTTTATGACTTTGCAGGGCCTGGTTTTGGTGTCCAGAATCTCCACGCCCTCGCTCATGGCTTTCATGAAACGGTTGGTCACGGGCCGGTTCACCTCCACAAGATATTCTTTCTCGTGGTAGTTGCGGGCTTTTAATACTTCATTCATCAGGTCCCCGTCGTTTGTCAGCAGAATCAGGCCCTCCGAATCCTTATCCAGCCTTCCCACGGGATAGACCCGGATGGGATAATCCAGATAATCAATGATATTATCCTTCTCCCGCTTCTCCGTGGTGCAGACGATCCCCCTGGGTTTGTTGAAGGCGAGAACCACCTTCCTGGTCTGGACATGGATAGGCTGGTCATCCAGGGAAATGTCCTGGCCGGGTCTGATCTTCTGTCCCAGTACCGCAGGAGTCCCATCCACTTTAATCCGTCCCTCTTCCAGGTAGCGGTCCGCCTGGCGCCTGGAGCAGATGCCGGCATCCGACAGGTAGCGGTTGAGGCGCATTTCCGGAGCGGGATCGTTGTGGTCGGCAGCAGGCCTCTTTTCCGGAGCGGGCCCGTTGGCGGCTTTCATATTAGAGTCAGAATCCGGCCGTGTCTTACCCCGGCCGGAAGTCTGATATCCTTTATATTGTTTTTTGTATTTTTCAATCTTTCGATCGAACTTTTTATTCTTTTTCATATCTTTTACAGTGATCCTCAGGTACAGTGATCCTCAGGCAGGCTGCAGATTCTTTATAATCGTGTGGCTGCTTTCTTCATGAAGCGGTCCGGTGTGATGATAAACCTGCAGTGGGTGCCTCTCCCGATCTCATCAAACTGGTCCCGCACCTCCACGGAAAATGTCAGGTTCCTCCGGTCAATCTCCTTCAGTGTAACCTGGCAGGTAATCTCGCTTCCCACGGGGCTTGGCGCCACGTGTTCCACATCCAGTCTGGTGCCCACGGAGGACATGCCGGAATCCAGGTTGCCTTCCAAAAGAGTAACCGCTGCCCGCTCAATCAGCAGAATCATGGCAGGGGTGGCATAAACATCAAGGCTGCCGCTGCCAAGAGTTTTCGCAGTGTTTGCTTCCGTCACTTTATCAGTGATCGTTATGGTCATTCCTTCTGTTATCATGGATTAATCATTTCCTTTCTGCTATCCTTAATAGCCCAGCTGATCATTTACCAGGATTACATGAATCCGGCCCGCCTGACGGGAGAACCGGGTAATCAGGAACTGACAGCAGATGGTATCGATGGACTTGCAGTTCATACAGGATCCGGTCTTGCAGCATGGGGTGGAAAGGCCGAATCGCTGGGCGTTAATCGGAGCCGCCACATTTCTGGCACGTTTCATAGCTCCGTCCACATCATCACAAACCTTGTTCATGCCTACGATAAAGACCACTTTCTTCGGCCCCATAGCTATGGCAGACACCCGGTTGGCGTTTCCGTCAATATTTACCAGGATACCGTCCTCCGTCATGGCATTGGCACTGGCCAGGAAGACATCGGCATCATAAGCCGCCAGATAACCGTCCCTGGGATCC
>CACXGS010000123.1 GCA_902767195.1 uncultured Lachnospiraceae bacterium
AAACGGGCTAAGAAGCCCATGTTTCTCATCGGCGGCGGCGTCAATCTGGCCGGAGCCCAGGAGGAGATGACCACCCTGGCGGAAAAACTGGATGTCCCGGTGATCACCACCGTGATGGGCAGGGGTGCCATTGCCACAGACCATCCGCTGTTTATTGGCGATATCGGTATGCATGGTTCCTATGCCGCCAACAAGACGGCCAATGAAGCTGACCTGATTTTTGCCATCGGCTGCCGCTTCGGTGACAGGGTGACGGGCGAAGTCAAGTATTTTGCCCCCAATGCAAAGATTGTCCATATTGATATTGAATCTGCTTCCATCTCCAGAAATGTTACTGTGGATATCCCGATCGTTGCCGATGCCAAGGCGGCGATTGCTAAGATCCTTGAGCACACCCAGCCTATGAAGCACAGCCGCTGGATCAAGGAAGTCAAAGGCTGGGAGCAGGAGCACCCGCTTACTATGAAAGTGAAAGAGGGTGTGAGCCCCCAGAAGATTATCGAGGCCCTCAATGATCTGTACGCCGACAGGGATACGATCTACACCAGTGACGTCGGTCAGCACCAGATGTGGGCCAGCCAGTATCTGCGCCTTGACGCCAGACACCGCCTTTACCAGAGCGGGGGTCTTGGCACCATGGGCTTCGGCCTGCCCTCTGCGATCGGTGCCAGAATCGGTATGCCGGAGAAGTCTGTTGTCTCCATCAATGGGGACGGCGGTTTCCAGATGAATATTCAGGAGATGGCCACGGCGGTCTGCCAGGAACTGCCCCTGCTTATTCTCATTTTCAATAATACCAAGCTGGGTATGGTCCGTCAGATGCAGACCCTTTTCCTGAAGAAGAGATATATGATCACCTGCCTGGCCTGCCATAAGTCATGCCGGGGTAAATGTGATCTGCCGGGCCATGAGTGTCCGGAATATACACCGAACTTTGTCAAGCTTGCAGAAGCCTACGGCAGCAAGGGTTACCGGGTGACGGAGGACAGTCAGCTGACCGATACGATCCTGGAAGCCAGAGAGTATGCCGAGGCTAATAATAAGCCGGTAATCATCGAATGCATTGTATCTCCGGACGAGCTGGTGCTGCCTATGATCAAGGGTGGTGCAAGTTTTGACGATATTTTGTTGTAGGAGGGTTAGACATGAGAGTATTAGATACCACAAAAAAGAAACGCTGGGTCTCCCTCTATGTGGAAAACCGCATCGGTGTCCTGGCCCGTATTTCCGGCATGATGTCCGGCAAATCCTACAATATTGACAGCATCACCGTGGGAACTACAGAGGATCCCACCATCTCCAGGATGACCATCGGTCTTTCTTCTGATGACGCTACCTTCGAGCAGATTAAAAAGCAGCTCAATCGCTGCGTCGAGGTGATCAAGCTCAATGATATCACTGATGCTTCTGCCCACATGAAGGAAATCCTCTTTATTAAAATTCACGATTGTTCAGAATTTGAGAAGGGAGAGATTTTCCGGATTGCCCAGGTTTTCGGATCCAAACCCATCGACTACGGCATCAACAGTGTCCTGTTGGAAAATATCAGCACAGAGGGCCGCAATAATGATCTGATTGCGCTTCTGCAGAAAAAGTTTGACAATGTGGAGATTGTCCGGGGCGGTATCGTTGCCATAGAGTCCATCAGTATGATTGACCGCTAGCGGCCACAGGGATAAATATTAACGATTCTTATTAATATTTTTAAAAATTTATTATTATTTATATGATAAGATAATAAAGAGATTCTGAATGAAAGAGGAAGGATGGCCTGTCCTTTTGTAAATACAGCGGAATCTCCTGAAGCTGAGTAACCATGTATATTAAAGGAGGAAAACTATGAGAAAGAGTTTATTATCTATGATGCTCGCAGTAGTTATGGCTCTTAGTGTACTGGCAGTACCTGTTTCTGCTGCCAAGCCGCCAGTCAGCAAGGGGAAGAAGATGTATGTAACTGGAACCAAGCACTTTCTTGCCCTTCGTTCATCACCCGCCTACAAGGATTCCAATATTAAGAAGAAGCTTTACAATGGCCAGAAAGTGAAGATTAAAGGTTCCTGGAAGGGTAAATATGTGAAGGTTTACTCCTACACCAGAAAGAAAACCGGATATGTTGACGGAACATACCTCAAGGCAAAGTCAGGAAAGATCAAGGAAGTCAGAAAAGTGAAACATTTCCTGGCCCTGCGTACAGCAGCTTCTTACGACGATGATAATATCATTGGTAAGATGTATAACGGTGACGAGGTTCGCGTAATCGGAAACAAGAGAGGCAGCTATGTTTGGGTTTACTCTTTTGATTTGGATAGAAGCGGCTATGTCAACAAGAAGTATTTAAGATAAGTTAATGGTTGTTTTTAAGGTATTATGAAACGAGGCTGCCGCATAAAAGCGGCGGCCTCGTTGACGTTAAAGACAAGGATCCCCTATGTCCTGTGTTGTGTCAGTTGGTGGCATCTGTTCATCTGATGACGGACTGAAATCAGTCCGTCCTAGAACGAACAGAAACCACCAAACGACAAACACTTTGGACATGGGGGATCCTTGGCTTATCCTCAAGTTCCTGATTCGCTTTAATACGGCAGCCCTTGTGTTCTGTCAGAATAATCAGATTCGTTCCCAAGCAGGTCCTTGACAAATATTTACAGTAATGATAATATCAACCATAAATAACCATAATTTTACAATTTTTGTTTTTGGCTTCGGCCGTGACAGCCGAGAGAGAAGAAAGGAGTGGTAGTATGTTTACATGTTGATTGGATCGATTTTCGAGTCAGGTAAAGATTCATATTCTGATTTGCCCAAAACTATAATTCTATGGATGTCCATGGCAGCCAAAAAATGGTAAAGAGACTGGATGGAAAACAGGTATGGAGGATGCCGTGGACATAGAAAGGCGGAAATGTGAAAGTATTAGGCAGAAAGCTGGCTGTTGTGCTGATTGTCATCGCAATGTCCCTGTGCAATCCAGGCACTACCCTTGCAGCAGAAGCAGCTAGAGACATTTACGCGCAGGATAACATCAGCAGGAATACATTTAGTCTGAGAGGGCGGACAGAAGAGAAAGTGCATAAGCTGAGCACATACGGTGAAGATAAGAAGCCAGGGGAGAAGTCCCTTGATGAGAGCGGAAGAACCGGACTGCTGCAAAAGCAATCGGAAGAGGACAGTAGCACTTCCGATGATTCATTACACAGTGATGAAGAGGAGGGGTCGGAGTCGAAAGCCTCCACAGAATCTCCTCCAAACCAAAGTACTGAAGGGACAGAGGAAAAGGGAGACAGCACCCAGGAAAAAACTGATGTGGATGCAGAAGGCGGAGGAGAGAAGTCCGGAGAGAATGCAGAGTCCGGGAAGGAGAAAGCAGGAGAAGATGACGGGTCCGATCAGGAAAGACCCGATGCGGATGTTGATTCCGGGAAGGAGGACTCCAGTGCGGATGCAGAATCCATGAAAGAAGAGTCCGGAACGGAGGTAAAGTCCGGGAAGGAAGACTCCAGTGAGGATGCAGAGTCCGGAAAAAATGATTCTGAAAAGATAGAATCCGGGGAAATGGAAAAGAATAAAGGTACTTCGGATGAAAAGAGTTCGGAAGCAAGTGAAGAACAGGGAACGAAAGATTGGTCGGAAGGGAAGAAGGAGGACAAAGATTCCCGGAATCAGCCTTTCTTAGAGGACAGTAGAAAGGACCTGCCCGGTCAGCCAAACAGCAGCTCTGAAGCAGCTGAAGAGACAAAACGGCAGGATGGATCCAGCACAGAGAAACCGAAGGAAGCTTCTTCCACAGAAGTTCTCAATCCCAAGGCAGCA
>CACXGS010000124.1 GCA_902767195.1 uncultured Lachnospiraceae bacterium
ACGGGAATATCCATTTTGACATATTCTGCAGGTATTCTTGTCAGGTGGGGGCAGCGGCTGCTGTATCCACCGGCGAAATCTGTATTGCCTTCTGAGATCTCGGTATTGATCCGGTTTAGCATTTTTGTCATGTAGTTGTTGAAAACTTCTGAAAGCCTCTCACCTGATTCCAGATACTCTTTCAGCCCTGCACGGCAGAACATGAGCATCGTATTCCGGAGCATTTCACCGGCTTCAAATCCATGCCCGACGATTCCATACTGGAAAGCTGCATCCATCAGTTTTTTCAGGCATGGTTCCATCCAGGATGTTTCAGAAGCGGGCCTTGTGGTTTTCAGGTAGAGAGCAAGAGCAATAATCGCGTAGCTCGGCTGATAGATAATCCCGACTCTCGCATCAAGCGGCATACGCTCTCCGGGGAGAAGATTCAGAAGATTGTCCTCATCCAGGGAGCTTAAAGCGACCTTCACATAGGCCATGAGCGCAGGAGTGTCACAGAAGCTATAATCCCTGTTCAATACGCTGAAGAAAATCTGGTCCCCTTCTCTCCAGGCTTCTTTGCCTTCATGATTATGGTAAATGACGATTTCCTGGTTAAAATAGGATTCATTCTTGAGAGCAGTTTTCATTTTTTAATTCTCCTTTTTCTGTTCTATTTTTTTTTTGTTTTCCTTTTGGATGATGCAATCATAACAGAAGAAAGGAGATGTTGGGTGGAAACCTTTTTTCCATCCTGTGTCATTCTGCGGTTTCAGCTCTCTCTATATACCCCCAGACATCGCCAGTTTCAAAGAATATGGTGTTTTCCTGATTCGGAGTTTCTGTGGCACAACTGGCCTGCCAGATACCTGTTTTTGGATCCCTGTCAGTAATGGTATAGTGGCTGTAAGACTCACGCTTACCATTCCTCTTTAATGTGAAATTCATCGGTTTTCCGGCTTTATATGCCAAACTCAACTCATCTTCCCTTGAGATATTCTCCAGTTCACTTTCTGTTCGGAAAACAGGGAGCGTATTCCCTTCGCTTACGCTGTCTAATTCTTCGGCAAAGGTGCTGAAATCAGAATATAACCGGGAGCCTTTCTCGATGACACGCTGTTTCCCGCTTTCAGACAGCTGGTACCAGATGTCCAGCGCAATGTCCATGCTGACATTACTGCCACCGATTTCATTCATGAGCTGCAGTGCCTGCAGCAGATTACATACCTGATAGGTGTTTAACTGCAGAATCAGAGGATGCAGCCGCTCCTTCATACGGTAAATCTTTCGCCCGTTCTGATCTGTGCTGACGTCAACCTTTGCTTTGAGCTCCTGCCCGCCTATTCGCAGCGGTCTTTCCACTTTATTACCTTCTCCGAGCTCAGGACACAGAGCACGGAGATTGTTGCGGATCGTTCGTTCATCTACGCCGAGATTCTTACGTAAATCTTCTTTGGTGACGCCGTTTTCGGTGTGAAGTTCCTTGATGAGTGCGATTCCGGTATCTTCTGCGACAGGTTTCGGGGCATATGTGTCAAATTTGTATTCAGGAGTATAGCCGGTCTGTTCGGCTATCCGATCTGCCCAGTTGCGGCATGTTTCCCAGATCTTCTGCCGGAAAGAGGGAGGCGCCTGGTATCCTTTCAGGTAATTGTTCATACCTTCCGATATAGTGGAATACAGGTCTTCCGATGACAGTTTGGGCTTCTCAGGCCATTCTTTAATGATGTAGTCCTGTATAGTTTTTCCGCGCATTGGCTGTGATAGGAGTTTCAGGGCTTTCGGATCCTGGCTTGCTGTGGCTTCTAACAGGTCCTTTAGATCATCTTTGGTGTAAACGGTTTTCATCTTATGGCTCCTGATCAATGTTACTATTCCTGGCAGACTTCCGTCGTCATGGTAATTCTTTCTGTTTTGATGATTGTATCATATCTGCAGAATGGCGGCAAGCCATGGACTGTTGTATGGAATGTTGTAATATATAAGGTGGCTCGTTTCGCCCGGCCTGTTATTTAATAAATCCTGTATACCTCTCCGGGCCTGCGCCGGCCCTTATCGTCCAGATTCCCGCTGATCCCTATGATTATGCCGGTCCGTCCGGCATATTGATGCAGGAAACTCTCTTTTCCTTCCAACATCTCTTCTTTCGCATCAAAGATCCCGAGAACTTCGATGGTGTTTCCGATGCACCGCTGTACTGCAAATTTAGTCATTTTCATGACCTCCCATAAGAATAGAATTCTCATAAAGAGGCAAAAGAAAACGCCCATCGTCACGATGAGCGGTACCAACCCATCGTTCAGCCTTTAGCACCTTGCCGTTCCGGCAGGTTGCTGTGCGGTCATCGGGGCTGTCCCTGTTCGCACTCTTTATGAGTTGAGTGTATTATACCATGAAAGCAGGGAAGAGGCAATAGTTACAATCACCCCTGCACAAATGATATCTTTACGCCCTGTCCTGAATATGATAGAATTAATTCGACATTCAACATGGAGGCTTGCCATCATGGAGTATCCAAGAACTGTAAACGGCTGGGAACTTGTCGATGCGGACAGTATGAGATATATGAAGCAGATCGATGAAGGATATGCCTTCATCGACATCACGTGGCTTGATCAGACACGCGAAGACCCGGATTACGGCACGGGAAGGCAGTATGTGGTCTGCGCCAGTGTGGAAGAAGGCGAGTATGATGAAGCTGAGGCTGCATTTGATGAACATCACACGGATCCGTACGCTGTCTCCAACGTAGTGGGTAGAGCAGAGGCGGAACGGATTGTGATGGAGTATATGCAGGAGAATTGAGCCTTCGGAGAGAAGTGAAACTAGCGGCACCAGGGTTAATCCTGGTGCCGTTTGTGATATTTGCGGTTATTCGGTCAGTAAGTTGGATGCTGAGAAGATTATTGGACAGGTTCAGGGGTAGAATCTATCTAAATAAACGGAACAGTTTCCTGAAGTCAGCTCAAAAACAAATTGTGTCTATCAGCTGTGAATCTCTTTTCAGCAGAATACTCCGATATAGCCCGGAATCGTCATTGTGGAACAGATTGAAATGGTATCGCGCGTCGGAATCGGTCTGATAATAATAGACTTCATCGGGCCTGAGATCTGCCCTTATAAACGTTACCGTATACATAGTTTATCAGCTCCTATTGCAGATTCCCGGGAGTATTGACGATGTTGGACTCAATGTCTCGAACAGCGTCCTTGAGCTTCGGATCTGTCTGGAGCTGTTCTTCGATTTTCGATATCGCATTAATCGCGGTTGAGTGGTTCCTTCCGAGACTGTTTCCGATATCCAGGAAGGACATGGAGGTCATCGTCCTCATCAGGTACATGGCGATCTGCCTTGCCGTGTTGATGTTTCGTGAGCGATTTTCGCTCCGTAACTGCGCCGGCGTGAGGGAGAAGTATTTTCCGGTCTCACGTATGATGATGTCGGCAGTAGGCACGCCTTCAATAACATCGACTTCGCTGATGGCGCGGTCGATGATCTCTCTCGTGATGGGAATTCCTATAATGGAATCGTAAGCAGCCAGCTTGTTTAGCACGCCCTCAAGCTTCCGCACATTGGATTTGATCTTGGTGGCCAGATAGTTGAAGTCCTCTTCCGTTAACACAACACCGATGGTTTCTGCTTTCCTCTTTGCAATGGCGATTCTCGTCTCCAGGTCCGGAGGCTGGATATCGGCCATCAGGCCGGATTCGAAACGGGTACGGAGCCGGTCGTCCAGCAGAGTCATTTCTTTCGGTGGCCGGTCTGATGTGATGACGATCTGGCGCTGAAATTCATGCAGAGCGTTGAAGGTGTGGAAGAACTCGTCCTGTGTGCTGTCCTTGCCGGCGATGATCTGGATATCGTCGATCAGCAGCACGTCCAGGGTCCGGTATCTCTCCCGGAAAGCGGCAGTGGTGCCGCCCTTAATTGCCTGAATTAGTGCGTTCATGAAGGATTCGCCTTTCTCATAGGCGATTTTCAGCTGAGGGTTGTTTTCCCTGAGCGCATAGCCGATGGCCAGCATAAGATGAGTTTTTCCAAGTCCGGAATTCCCGTAAATAAAGAGCGGATTGAACTTCTTTCCGGGATACTTGGATACTGCCACAGAACACGCATGGGCAAATTGGTTGGATGGCCCGACAATAAAGTCGTCGAAAGTGTATCCGGGAATGTCAGGCAGCGAGCTTGCGCTGCCGGAAGGATCAGATGATTTGTATGTTTCATCCTTGGAGAGAACGACAAGGCATGCGTCATTCCCGGATAGAAGTTCTCGAAGTATTTTGGTGATCATCGGTGCAAACCGCTCGGTCAGGATTTTCTTTCTGAACTCGTCGACGCGCAGCACAAGCCTGCTGCCATCAAAATCAACCGGCTCACAGGGTTTAAGCCACGTCTCGATCGCAACCGGTGTCAGTTCTGTAGATACTTTGTCGATGATGATGTCCCAGATCACTTGCGCGTCGTTCATGTCAGCTTCTCCGATGATGAGATTGGATAAGTCATTATATCCCGGATTGCCGGATTTCACAAGGTCGTTTTATCGAGGCCTTATCGATTGTCATAGAACGCCTTGATCGCATCGCATTCTTCGAAATACTCTGTGAGCATCTTATCAAGCCAGGAGTCAAGGGCCTCCATATCTGCGAAATCTGCTTTGCTCAGATGATCATAAACGTGGTTTTCAAATCTCCTCTGAACCATGGTGATCAGTAAGCCCCTCTTATTCTTGTTCATTTCCTTCTCATCAAGCTCTCTGCTCAAGTAAGGTCACCCCTTTCTGATTCTGAATCCTCACGCAGCTGGTACCAGGCCAGCTCCATGTCATCCAACAGCCGTTCGATAATCATGGCTTTCGAGGGAAGATAGAATGTCTGCTTCATCTGGGTAATCCAGAAGTCCGATATGCCAAGTTGCCGCAGAAGCGTTTCCGTTCCTTCATCCATGCGGTCATAGGTGTAAGCGCCCATTCTGGTGCAGCGCATCACCTTCTCGGCAAAATC
>CACXGS010000125.1 GCA_902767195.1 uncultured Lachnospiraceae bacterium
ACCGAGACCCCCTTTATCCGGTCTTTTACCGTCTGCTCCTCCGGGGCCATTACCTGTCCCCATCCCAGCCTGGTGCCCCTGGCTCGATGCATCCGCATCGTAAGGAAATTCCGTGCCGGCAAGGAAGTTATTAAGGGACTCCTCTATCACACCCTTCATGTATTCGTAGTAAGTCCCTGCCTGGTATCTCCCGTCCGCACTCTCTTCCAGTGTCAGGCTGTTGCCTTCTGTATCCGTAAGTCCCAGTCCGTTTATATATTCGGCATATGCTGCTGTAAGACCGTCAGATATGCTTTGTTCTTCCTCAGAAAGACCGGACCTGGTCGTACCCATCATCCATTCGTATGCCTCATTAGCAGAGTCCAGGGAAGTGATCGGGCACCATCCCTGAGAGCCGAGAACCGCGTCGCTCACCCCCTGTACCGCACCAATCTCTTTAAGATAATCATCGTAGAGTGCCGAGTCACCCGTCACTCCCAGGAGCGCGGACTGTGCTCCGCCGCCGGACATGCCGAATGTAAAGATCTTGTCCATGTCACCCGCAATATTTCCGTTATTATAGCGGATGTATCGAATGGCCGCTTTAAGATCCGTCACACCCGCCGGCGCCCCGGCGTCCCTTCCGCGGCATCCGGCATGGACATAGATAAAGCCAGCCGTTGTGTAATCAGCTACACTCGTGTACTCAGTCATTGGGGACATTGCCGAATAGCCAGGTGTATTGACAGGGAAAACAATGGGTGCCGTCAAGGCAGTATATCCGTTAATCTCCCCACCCTCACTCAGGGTGCAGGTAAAGGTGCCATCTGAATTCTCAGTGGCTTCCATGTAAGCTGCAGGTACAATGACAGCCAATTCTTCATATTCTGTATCTGCGGGATTTTCACAATAAGCTATCCCCAGCTGGTAATACACCTCGTCATCTTCATTATAAAGCCATTTCGTATTATCGATCTGAGGGAGATTTGTTACCGCCTTTGAGGTTCCCTCTGATGAATCCGTTTTGTTTAGAGATTGTACCGCAGTTGATTCAGAACTTTTGTTTATGGAACATCCGGCACTGGCAAACACCACTCCTGCGATCAATAAACAGACCGCCGATATCAATATCTTTTTTCTGATTATCATTATAATCTGTCTCCTCCTACTATGGTTATTAGATTAAAAAAACAGGTGCATCCAAATATCTGGAATTACGCCTGCCGCTACACGATATGGATAGATCATAACTGAAAAATATGTCCATTGTTTGAAAATAGTGTGTTTTTAGTATATCTTTTATACTTATTTGCATCCATGTTTCACGCGGTCTTTGACCTCTGCTTTTTTTGCATTATTGAAGCGGTCTATAGTACCGACGAGATATCCTGTGATTCTTCTGATTCTATGAAATCTGACACCTTCACCAACCTTACCATCATTTTTGTTCATAGCTTCATCCCCACCACTTCTGGAGAATCCTTTTTGGGATGAACAATCTCATTTTTTTCTTTTTTGATCATGCCCTCTTTCTTCAGCTCTATGATATCCTTCTCTATCCAGTCAAGGACCTTTTTCATCTGCTTCAGATACTGCTCGATCGTCCCGATCATTTCCTCGATTTCCCGGACGGATCTTGCAGGTAGCTCTTTCCCCGGTGTTTTACTCATTATCGGCATATGGCGGCCTCCTTTCTGACTGCTGATTGTTCTGTTTTCTGTTCTTTGAGAATGTTCCCCTTACTCTTGGCATCTAACGATTTCTCTACACCTTTATCGAATCCGGAGATCTCCTTAAACCCGATGGTGTCTACAAAGAAAGCCTGTTTCTGTCCGGACTGACTCATCAGGACAACATCACCCACAGATAGGGAATGTCCTTTGAAATCTTTCGGCCGGTAAAGGTTGAACTTTTCATAGAGCCCTTCCAATGTCATCCCTTCTTGCAAGTCGCTATGATACACATTTTTATAATCTCCTGATTCTACGGCAAGGCCATGACTCTCCAGATAGTCATAGCCAAGGAACATCTGATCCTTCGCTTTTCCGCTTGGATCAATCTTCGCTTAATAGCGCCAAACGTATGCTTGTCTATTCCTTATCTCCTGCTCTTCTGAGGCAAGAAATATCCTTTATCTAAGCGGTTATTTCGTACTTTCGAATCAAATCCAGTCAATCAAAATATTGTTAAAACAAAGCCCTATCAAGTCTATTTTCTTAGAGAAGAATTAGACTTTTTGCTAAGAAAGGCAGGAAGCACTAGGTCACAGGGGTTTTAAAGTTGAAAAAAATATACTGGGAATATATAATGTTTTTAAAACCTATAACTATTATTGACTCGAAAGGACTAATGAAAATCATGTGGAAAAAAGTATTGATTGGGGTATTTGCTGTAACAGTCATTTTTATATTATTGCCGCAAAGTCTCGCTGTTCATATTGGAATCAATTCTATTTTACAAGCGGCACAAATCCCTTTATCAGAGTCTGGTACTAAAAAAGTGAGCTCTCAGCAGTCAGAGGGAACGGTAATTGTCGGGTCCGGTCAGTGTGGTGCCAATGCTTATTGGACACTGGACAGCAATGGGGTAATGACAGTTTCCGGTACCGGTAAAATGGATAATTGCATTTCATCACCAACTTATGTTAACGAAGTTTATCGTCAATGGATGGAACTGGATACGGACATAAAGAAAGTCATTGTAGAGGAAGGGATAACAAAAATCGGAAGCGGTTGCTTTTATCTCTGTCATGAGCTTACAGAGGTTTCCCTTCCTTCGACATTGAATACTATAGGATTTTACGCCTTTTGTTCATGTGGTATAAC
>CACXGS010000126.1 GCA_902767195.1 uncultured Lachnospiraceae bacterium
AGCCAGGCCAATGTCTGGTTTGATATTGCGGCCATGCCCAAGATCATGGCTCCCGATGTTTACCCCTATCCTGAGACCGTTGATATTCTGGCAGAAGCCAGAGACATTATCGGTGCCGACAGAATGATGTGGGGAACGGACGCTCCTTTCGCTGCAACACAGGACAGCTATGAACATCTGACAGACTATCTCGAGAAATCCAAAGTATTCTCTGAGAAAGAGCTGGAGGACATTTACTACAACAACGCTCAGCTCGTATATTTCAGTTGAATGATTGTGTAAGACAAGACGAGGCCACCGGCTGAGCCGGTGGCCTCTCTCTACCAGATGTTTTCACCAGATGGAGGAAAAAGCATGATCAGAAGAAGCAATGAAAAAGAAAGCATTACAAAGCCGGCTCCCTTCGATGGTGTCGGAGAAATTACAGTAAGAAGTCTGTTAAATGGCCCTGAAGAGATGGAGAATAAAGGTCGTGTCTTCGGACATACGACGGTTTACCCGGGAACCACCATCGGTCTTCACACACATACCGGCGACTCGGAGACTTATTACATTCTCTCGGGTCATGGAAAATACAATGACAACGGTACCATTATCGATGTTCAGCCCGGAGATGTATATTACTGTGGCGATGGCGAAGCCCATTCCATCACTGCCATCGATGAACCAATCGAGATGATCGCCCTGATATTGTACACTACTTAAAAGTAATAGAAATAATAAGAAGGAGAATGCGAACCATGGAAATACTTAATTATAAAGTACTTAAAGAGTCCGGTTATGACGGATATATCTTAGAAAAAGCACCAGAGAAAGTCATGCAGTTCGGTGAAGGTAATTTCCTCCGCGCATTTGTGGATTACTGGTTCGATGTATCTAATGAAAGAGTCGGCTGGAACGGAAAATGTGTCCTGGTTCAACCGATCAAGTTCGGTCTGGCCGAGATGATTAACAAACAGGAAGGTCTTTACACCCTCTATCTCCGCGGCCGCGAGAACGGAGAAAAAGTGGATAAGAAACGTGTCATTTCCTCTGTTTCCAGATGTCTTAATCCCTATGAGGAAGCCGGTTTTGATTCCATGATGGAGCTTGCCCGCTCCGACGATCTTGAATATATTGTATCCAACACGACAGAGGCAGGTATCGTATATGATCCTTCCTGTCAGCTTGACGACAAGCCTGCGGATTCTTTCCCCGGCAAACTGACACAGGTTCTTCTTGAGCGCTGGAAAGCCGGCAAAGGAGGCCTTGTTATCCTTTCCTGTGAACTGATCGACAACAACGGCAAAGAGCTGCTTCGCTGTGTGAACCAGTATATTGACCAGTGGGGCCTGGATGATGATTTTAAGGCGTATGTCAATGAAAAATGTACTTTCTGCTCCACTCTGGTAGACCGTATCGTTCCCGGACGTATCCGGGACGAGGCAGAGGTTGCCCGCCTTGAGAAGGAGCACGGTTACGCAGATCCGCTGCTTGTTGTAGGCGAAGTATTCGGTGTTTGGAATATCGAAGGACCGGAATGGCTGGAGAAGCAGCTGCCTTTCAAAGAGGCCGGTCTTAACTGTCCCGTTGTTCCGGATGTTACTCCTTATAAGAAGAGAAAAGTCCGAATCCTCAACGGCGCCCACACCGGATTTGTTCTGGGAGCATACCTGGCCGGATTTGATATAGTCCGCGAATGCATGGAGAACGAAACCGTTCTGGGATATATGAACAAAATGCTTTATGACGAGGTCATCCCGACCCTTCCTCTGGAGAAAGATGACCTGATGTCCTTTGCGGCAGCTGTGCAGGACAGGTTTAACAATCCATTTGTCAATCATGAGCTGCTGACCATTTCCCTGAACTCTACGGCCAAATGGAAAGCAAGGAACTTCCCAAGCCTGGAGGAATATCTGGAAAAGACCGGCCAGCTTCCGCCTTGTCTGGTTACAAGTTTTGCTGCTTACATGGCATTCTACTCCAGCCAGATTCAGGAGCTGACAGACGCAGGGCTTGTATGTAAACGGCCAAAAGGAAACACCTATACGATTTCTGATGACCGCTGGGTACTGGAGTTCTATTATGACCACAAGGATGACGACGCCAAGTCCCTGACCCATGCAGTGATGACCAATCAGCAGATGTGGGGACAGGATCTGACAGAGATTCCCGGATTTGAAGCCGAGGCGGCCAGGATCCTGGAAGAGATTCGCACAGAAGGCGCTCTCAAGGCCTATGCGGATTGCCTGTAATTATTATTGTTGGAGGTAATTATGCCTATTTTTATTCAGATCAATGATACTGACAACGTGGCAGTCGCTCTTCACCCGGCAGAGGCCGGCACCGCTTTTGGCGGAGCCACTGCATTAGAGGAGATTCCACAGGGGCACAAGATGGCCCTTAAGGATATCTCCGTCGGCGATATGATCATGAAATACGGCCTGCCCATCGGACATGCCACCGAAGAGATCAAAGCCGGTCAGTGGGTCCACACCCACAACATGGCCACCAACCTGAAGGGTGAAGTGGAATACAATTATCAGCCTGCCGTGAAAGAGATGGAACCCCTTGAGGCAAAGACCTTTATGGGATACCGGAGAAAAGACGGCAGGGCAGCCAGCCGCAATGAGCTCTGGATCATTCCCACGGTAGGATGTGTCAATGACGTAGCAAAGACCCTGGTACGCGATAATCAGGATCTGGTGAAAGGAAACATTGACGGACTATACACATTTACACATCCTTTCGGCTGCTCTCAG
>CACXGS010000127.1 GCA_902767195.1 uncultured Lachnospiraceae bacterium
AGAGGGCAGTTCATGGTCAGCCTGGTTCCCTCAGCCAGGTATTCTGTCTCCCTGACTGTGGCATTCTCATTAAAGTATGACACCAGGGCTCCTTTGTCATAGGGAATCAGCATGACACAGTCCACATAATCCTGGAAAACCTCTTTCTCTATGAGTTCGACCAGCTCTTCCAGGCCGATTCCCTTTCCCGCTGCCATGTAGATACAGTGGTCCCCGACTCTCGGTATACCTTCCGGGGCTCGATCCTTGTCTGATCCTTCGAGCAGATCACATTTATTGTAGACCCGAATCAGAGGAATCTTCTCTGCCCCCAGCTGACGCAGGGTCTCTGTGGTGACTTTATCCTGCTCCTCCCAGTTGGGATCGGAATAATCAATGACTTCCAGAAGAACATCCGCATAATTTACTTCCTCCAGGGTGGAGTGAAAGGATTCTACCAGATTATGGGGAAGGTTGCTGACAAATCCCACGGTATCCGATAGCAGGAATTCCTTCCGGTCCGGCAGGACAATCTTGCGGACCGTGGTATCCAGTGTGGCGAAAAGCATATTCTCCACATACACTTTCCGGTCTTCTTTCTTCTCTGTATCCTCATCCGGCGGTCCGTAGGATTCCAGCAGGGCATTCATCAAGGTAGACTTGCCCGCATTGGTATAGCCTACCAGGGCAACCTGAGGAATCCCCTGGGTCAGCCGCCGCTTTCTCTTGGTGGCACGGTTCTGCTCCACCTCTTTCAGCTCTTTGCGCAGCTCCGAGATCCGGTGGCGAATCCTCCTCCGATCCAGCTCCAGCTTTTTCTCTCCGGCGCCTTTGTTGGCAAAGCCTCCTCCGGTGCCGCCGCCCTGACGGCTTAAGACCTGGCCCAGACCCGCCAGTCTGGGAAGTTCATACTGAAGCCTGGCAGTCTCCACCTGAATCTGGGCCTCTCTGGTCCTGGCCCGGCGGGAGAAGATCTCAAGAATCAGACTGGTCCGGTCTATCACCGGTCTCTCGATAATCTCATTCAGATTACGCAGCTGCATGGGAGACAGGGACCGGTCGAAAACAACCATTTCCGCCTCCAGCATATGGGCCAGAGCCTTGATCTCCTCCACCTTGCCCTTTCCCACAAAGACGCCTGTATTAACCTGGCTGATATTCTGGGTCTCCACACCCACCACTTCCATGTCACAGGCCTCAGCCAGGTTCTCCAGCTCCACCAGCCCGTTTTCGAAATCCGGGTCATTATTTACATTTACTCCTACAAGGAGTACTTTAGTCTTCTCTTCCATATAGATATCACTTTCTACTTATGCTGTCCGGCAAGATATTTCTTTAAAAAGGCGCCTGTGTAGGATTCCTTTACCCGGGCTACTTCCTCCGGAGTGCCGGTGGTCACCACGGTGCCCCCTCCTTCTCCGCCTTCCGGTCCCATATCAATAATATAGTCCGCCACCTTAATGACTTCCAGGTTGTGTTCGATCACTACCACGGTATTGCCACCCTCGGCAAGACGGTGGAGGATCTTCACCAGCTTATGGACATCATCAAAGTGAAGGCCGGTGGTGGGTTCATCCAGGACATAGATGGTCTTTCCTGTGCTCTGCCTGGATAATTCGGTGGCCAGCTTGACTCTCTGGGCCTCTCCTCCGGACAGAGTGGTGGAAGGCTGACCCAGCTTGATATACCCCAGTCCCACATCCCGGAGAGTGGAAATCTTTCTCCGGATGGAGGGCACAGACTCGAAAAAGTCACAGGCCTGGTCTACTGTCATATCAAGCACTTCGTAAATATTCTTTCCCTTGTAGCGGACCTCCAGTGTCTCCCGGTTATATCTCCTGCCATGACAGACTTCGCAGGGAACATATACATCCGGCAGGAAATGCATCTCAATCTTAATGATACCGTCACCAGTGCAGGCCTCGCATCTTCCGCCCTTCTTGTTAAAACTGAAACGCCCTTTGTTATAGCCCCTTGCCTTGGCATCTTTGGTCATGGCAAAAAGCTCACGGATATGGTCAAAAACCCCTGTGTAGGTGGCAGGATTGGATCTGGGTGTCCGTCCTATGGGGGACTGGTCGATATTGATAATCTTATCCAGCTGGCTAAGTCCCTCAATCTTCTTATGTTTTCCCGGCTTCATCTGGGCCCGGTTGAGAACATTGGCCAGCTTCTTATATAGAATCTCATTCACCAGGGAACTCTTGCCGGATCCGGAAACACCCGTCACACAGGTCAGAACTCCCAGGGGAAAATCTACATCGATATCTTTGAGGTTATTCTCTCTGGCACCCCGGACCGTGATAAATCCCTGGGGCTCGCGCCGCTGTGCCGGCACCGGAATAAACCGGCGTCCCGCCAGATAATCTCCGGTGATGGAATTGGGATTGCGCATCAGTTCATCGGCCGTTCCGGTGGCAACCACCTCTCCTCCGTGTTCTCCGGCTTCCGGTCCGATATCGATAATATAGTCCGCCTCCCGCATGGTATCCTCGTCGTGTTCTACCACCACCAGGGAATTCCCCAGGTCTCTCAGACTCTTCAGGGCCGAGATCAGCTTGTTATTATCTCTCTGATGAAGACCGATGGAGGGCTCATCCAGAATATAGGCAACCCCCACCAGACCGGAGCCGATCTGGGTAGCCAGACGAATCCTCTGGGCCTCCCCGCCGGAGAGGGTCGCTGTGGGCTGGGACAGCTTCAGATAATCCAGTCCCACTTCATTCAGGAAACCGACCCGTCCGCGGATCTCTCTTAAGATCTGCTTCCCAATCATCTGCTGACGGTCCGTCAGTGTCAGTCCCTCTTTAAAATAGGAAAGAACATCCCGGACTGATTTGGTAGTCAGCTCATGAATATTATAATCTCCCACGGTAACCGCCAGAGCCTCTCTCTTCAGACGCATTCCCTTGCACTCCTCGCAGGGAGAAACGGTCATATATTTCTCATACTCTTCCTTCTGCCGCTGGGAATAGCACTCCCGGTATCTGCGCTGGACATTTCTGAAGAGTCCTTCAAAGGCTACATCGTAGACCCCTTCTCCCCTCTGTCCTTTATAATGGACTTTGACTTCCCGGCCCCCCGTTCCGTTGATCAGAACATCCTGAATCTCCTCCGGATAATCCTCAAAAGGTGTGTTGAGGTCAAAATGATACTCTTTGGACAGGGCATCCAGGACGGCGTAAGTAAAGCTCTTGGGGTTGGTGCAGGATTGCCATCCCATCACTGTAATGGCACCTTCTGTAATAGACTTGCTCTTGTCCGGGATCATCAGGTCTATGTCAAACTCCATCTGGAATCCCAGACCGTGGCAAACGGGACAGGCACCAAAGGGATTATTAAAAGAAAAACTCCGGGGTTCAATCTCATCGATACTGATCCCGCAGTCCGGACAGGAGAAACTCTGACTGAAATTCATGGTCTCACCGTCGGGTATATCTACAATCAGCAGACCTCCGGTGAGGGCCATCACCGTCTCGATGGAGTCGGCCAGCCTCTGCTGGATCCCTTCCCTCACAACAAGCCGGTCTACCAGAATCTCTATGTTATGTTTAATATTCTTCTCCAGGGAAATGTCCTCCGACAGCTCGTAAAGATTGCCGTCAATACGAACCCGGACATAGCCGCTCTTCCTGGCGTCATTCAGCACCTTCTCGTGCTGCCCTTTTCTCCCCCGGACCACCGGAGCCAAAAGCTGCAGTCTGGTCCTCTCCGGCAGCTGCATCAGGGTATCCACGATCTGGTCCACGGTCTGCTTCTCGATCACCTTCCCGCAGTTCGGACAGTGGGGCACACCAATCCTGGCATAAAGAAGACGCAGATAATCATAAATCTCCGTCACGGTACCCACCGTAGATCTTGGGTTCCTGTTGGTGGACTTCTGGTCTATGGATATGGCCGGGGATAAACCCTGGATATCATCCACCTCCGGCTTCTCCATCTGTCCCAGGAACTGTCTGGCATAGGAGGACAAAGACTCCATATACCGTCTCTGCCCCTCCGCGTAAATGGTATCAAAAGCCAGAGAGGACTTGCCGGAACCGGACAGGCCGGTAATCACCACAAACTCATTTCTGGGAATATCGATATTAATATCTTTGAGATTGTGCTCCCGGGCTCCCCGGATTCTGATGTATTCCTTCTTACTCATTATCATTCTCCATGTGTTACTCTTTGAAATCTGAGTCTATTATTCTTTGTTGTCTCTATAGATTACTCTTCACAGTCTCTGTGCATCACTCTTCATAATCTCTCAGAGCAATCTTGTATTCTTTCAGCTCATCTCTCAGGACAGCCGCTTCCTCAAAGTTCAGCTCAGCCGCTGCCCGGTTCATCTTCTTCGTTAACCTGGCGATGGCTTCCTTAAGCTCCTTCTTATTCATGGATTCCATATCCTTCTGAAGACCTGCGCCCTTCTTCTCTTCCTCATCATCCGCCAGAATGGAGATCACGTCTCTGACAGCCTTGCGGATGGTCTGGGGTGTGATCCCGTGCTCTTCGTTATACTGCATCTGGATCCCCCGCCGACGGTCCGTCTCGGCAATAGCCCGATGCATAGACTCGGTAATGGTATCCGCATACATGATCACATGGCCGTCCACATTTCTGGCGGCCCTTCCTATGGTCTGAACCAGAGAGGTCTCCGAACGGAGGAAACCCTCCTTATCCGCATCCAGGATAGCGATCAGAGTCACCTCCGGAATATCCAGTCCCTCCCGGAGAAGGTTGATTCCCACCAGGACGTCAAAGACTCCCATCCGCAGATCCCGGACGATCTCAATTCTCTCCAGGGTATCAATATCCGAATGCAGATACTTGACCCGGATATTCAGGTCCTTCATATAAGCCGTCAGATCCTCTGCCATCCTCTTAGTGAGCGTGGTCACCAGAATCTTATGCCCCTTTTCTGTCTCTTTGTTAATCTCACTGATCAGGTCATCCACCTGACCGCTGACCGGCCGAACCTCCACCGGCGGATCCAGCAGACCCGTAGGCCGGATGATCTGCTCTGCCCGCAGCATCTCATGCTGGTCTTCGTACACATTAGGCGTGGCAGATACAAACATCATCTGATCAATCTTACTCTCGAACTCTTCAAAATTGAGAGGGCGGTTATCCAGGGCAGAGGGCAGGCGGAAGCCATAGTCCACCAGGGTCTGCTTCCTGGACCGGTCCCCGGCATACATTCCCC
>CACXGS010000128.1 GCA_902767195.1 uncultured Lachnospiraceae bacterium
ACACACCAGTTCCGCGTGGTTCGGGTAGCTTGCCCCCGCGATGATATGAAACCGGGGACTGTTCTTGAGGCAGTCGATGATCTGCATAGCGGGATAGGTCGCGCTTGGAAATACCAGTACATTCTTCTTACTCATTGTTCTGCTCCGCCTCTTTCTCTTTTGCTTCAGCCGCTGCTTTCTCTTTTGCCTCAGCTTCCGCCTTCTCTTTTTCCATCCGCTCCTTGCGCTCAATATCCATCGGCTGGTAGACCACGCCTTCATGGACGATCTTGCTTCCGGTCTCAATACTCTCTCTCTTGAGAACAACGAAAATGGAATCCCAGACAATCTGAAGGTCCGTCTTAAAGGTGAGGTTATTGACATACCAGAGGTCCATCTTGAACTTATCTTCCCAAGTCACGTAATTTCTGCCGTGCACCTGGGCGTATCCCGTCAGTCCCGGCCTGACGTCATGACGGTGATGCTCCTCTTCAGTGTAATAAGGGAGGTATCTGACCACCAACGGTCTGGGCCCGATCAGGGACATGTCCCCAATCAAAATATTGAACATTTCCGGCAGTTCATCCATAGAAGTCGATCTCAGGAATCTTCCGTAAGCATTCAGCCGTACTTCATCGGGAAGCAGCTCGCCGTTTTCATCTTTCTGATTTGTCATCGTCCTGAATTTGATCATCTTGAAGATCTTTTCGTGCCATCCTGGCCTTTCCTGAGTAAAGAAAGGATTTCCTCCCATTGCAATTGCACCGGCAATGATCAGTATCAGATACAGGGGTGAGAAAACAATGATGACGCAGAGAGCGATCAAAAAGTCCAGACACCGCTTGATATACTTGGCATACATATGAGTACCTCCGAATGATTAGTTGTTCCTGATATTCCACTGGTCCAGATATTCGTACCTCTTTCTCACCGCTTTATCGGATGCGAAATAGCGCATGATCAGGACGTCTTTGTTTTTCCATTTTCTGATCGATCTGTATCCCCAGGCGATCGGCAAAAGCCATTTTTTGTTTTTCAGCCACTTATACTCGGGCATACTGATCAGCTTCTCATAAGGCCAGAAAAACTGTTCGCAGAAGTATTTTGCCCCGTACAGCCGGTTTTCTCTTCTCTTCTTTTCGTTGATCGCCCTGTTGTTTCTATTGGCAATATTGTCGAATCCAAACGCCCCGTCATTGAAGACGTGCTGGGTAGCCGATTCATAGAAGCTCTCCCTGATGGCTGCGCTTTCGAACGGCGATTTAACGCCGAACCACTTTTCGATCATGGACATGGCTGTTTTTATGAAAGAGAAAAGATCCAGCTCTTCTGCCCTGGTCCTGATCCAGTCCCAGTCAATCTGCGCGTTTTTTGTGAGAATCGCAATATCCATGAACTGTCGGAATCCGACGCCTGTCTCCATAATATGCTTTCTCAAATGCATGAACAGGAACAGCATATGGAAATTGAAATCTATTTCTCCGTCTTTATAGTAGTCCCAGCAGCTGTTGAAGAATTCTCTCTGTTTTATATTAGTTGTAGCTTGTGAATAGTCATAAACCAGCGCGGAATGCAATTCGATCAGGATTCCGTCTTTAGCAAATATCCATTCCCCTTCAGACTTTTTCTGCACCTCTGCTCCCCACTCGATCAGCCGGTCACAGACTTCATCTTTGTCCTCGGGATGTACCACATAATCAAGATCGGACATGATCCTCAGTTCAGGATTCGGGTAATACTTCGCAATCTGAATACCCTTTAAAGTGAAATAGGGTATTCCGTCCATTAAACTGTTCAATTCCTCCATCACCCAGGCTTGATGCATCTGTAAATTGACCTGTTGAAAGAACGCATCCCGGAATATACTGAGCTTCGTCTGATTGAAAAAGATCGGTCCGACCTGATGTTCCGTCGCGTAAAAATCCACAAGTTTCAGATCAATTCTGTCCGGAATCGATGTCTTACGCCGGTGTATATAATCCCTTAGCGTTCTTAAAAAGAATAACTGTTCCGAATCCATCTGGTTCTGTCCTCCGAAAGTCCCCGTGTTTCGTTCAAGTCCCGCAAGGCGGGCCGCTGTGCCGCGTGCGGGTTGCCCCAAAGGCAGCGTCTACCTGTGAAAGCGCTTTCTCCACGCGGCTAATATATGCTTTGTGATGATCTCTTTTTTATGTGCTGCCGTCTCTTTTCCGGAAAACAGTGTTCTCCTCAGATAAACCCTGTCGCACTTTTTATAGTCCTCAAACTTCAGGTAGTATTTACAGAGTTCTGCCGCATCTCTCCTGAGTTTATCCTGATGTTTGATGACTATACTCCTTGCATAGTCATACACGTCCCAAAGGCTCAGGTCACACCCCGAATCCAGCACAAGTGTCAGGCAGCGGACACATTCATCATTGACCACCTTTTGCTTATCCCTTTCTGAAGGATA
>CACXGS010000129.1 GCA_902767195.1 uncultured Lachnospiraceae bacterium
AGGGAATGGTCAAGGTTTTATTGTAATACTCTTTTATTCCATCCATATAACTCTTCTTAACTTCCACGTCTTTCTTTATGATCTGTCCATATTGATCGGTAAGAATGATCTGGGTTTTTCCGATCCCCATGGGGGTAATGGTAAATGAGTAGAGGCCGGAGGAAATCTTATACAAATCCTTTACAGTGACAACAGCAGCATTATCACTGACTACTTTTACAACTGTACTCTCTTTATCCCCAAGTTTAATATTGAAATATTGCTCCTCCCAAACAAAATCTTCATTGCCGGTATCAGAGGTGATTATGATTTTATCATATACGATTGTTCCCTCTTCACTTGACAAACTTCCATTACGGTTCCATTCTTTTACTTCAAAAACAGGATGGTCCGATGCTTTCACATCTATGGTATGGACCAGATTAAATATCATGATACAGATAAAAAAAACAGCGGTCAGGCTTTTGTAGATTATGTTTTTCATTGCTATCCTTCCTCTATCTATAAAATGCTTTGGTTAGTATATAAGACTTATTATAATGTATGGAGCAGCTCCAGAGTCAACTTCCGGCCTCTTCTTCCAGCCTGCTGTCTTGGAACTGAGGGGCCAGCTCGATGATCTCCGGCTCGTGGCCTACCACCTTTACGGCTCTGGCAAGATTATCCCGTTTTTTGCGGGTGATGGCATCCGCATACTTCAGGAGCAGCTTGCCCACGTCCCACTTGACCTTACTGTAGTTTAACATTCTCCAGTCTGCCCGGACTTCATTCTTTGTCCGGCGGATCTTGCGGGATTCCTTCAGTTTATCGAGAAGGACCTTATTCTGTGTCCTGCGGTAATTCTCATATTCATAAGTATGATAATCCAGACGGCAGTCAAGGATCAGGCCCCAGCTTTCCGAAATCTCAAGGGGAGTCATATCCTCATGAAGATTGATTCCCTCCACCTTCTCAAGCAGCCTGGCCTTGGTTTTGGCGCACTCCTCCGAATCCTCCGGGTCCGGTGCCAGAAGGCTGGCTGTCTCATCCCGGGCCGCTTTCAGAGGATCTGCCGGAACTGCTGTCTCATCATAGTCCTCCATGGGATGGAAATTCAGACCCATTTTCTCTAAGAGTTCATCCAGCGGGTAATCCGGCTCTTCCTCCTCCGCCTCGGGAATATGGATATAGCCGGGGTCCTCCACCAGCCTGGCCCTTTCATAGTTAAACCGGTCTATATGGGAGAACTTGTCCTTTAAGCACAGGGCGACCCTCTTTGTCTCCTGGGACAGGGTAGAGTTATTCAGCACATTGAACTGTTCTGTCAGCCAGGTGATCTCGTCTTTCAGACCCTCTATGATCGCATCTCTTTTCACGTGCTCCGCCTGCTTGTCATTGCGAATCCGGTTCATGCGGAATTCCGCAAACTTATTGCGGCAGTAATATAATTTGTCCCAGCGCAAAGACAACTCTTCATTGGAGATGCCTCTGGCGGTCGGAACTTCCTCCGGCAGGTCCATCTTTGCCACCTCGTGGTCAAAGATCGTGTCGGAAAGCCGGTCCTTCTCATCAAAGAGAGACCGGATTCCGTTGGCCTGCAGGAACTTTTTATAACGATAGAAATTATCTTTATGATGCTTGAACATGGCGTCAAAATCCAGCTTTTCCACCAGGTCAGGAAGGCTCATATCTTCCGTAAGCTCATCCGCCATGATATGAGGAATATGGTGATATTCCGTCAGCTCCTTCATGCGGTTGTCATGGCACAGGATGACACTGGGGGTGCCGGCCAGGATCGCTGCCACGCTGCCGTGGAAACGGCTTCCCACCGAGAAGTCCATTCCCTTAAGGAAATCAATCCAGGACTGGGCATTCAAAAACATTTTCACCCGGTCCTGCTGATAGTAGGGGTGGTCCAGGGTCAACGGGTACCGGCGGGGTCTCCAGTTGGAGTCCGCCATGGGCAGGCCGCCGTAGAGCAGCCAGAGATCATGGATCCTCTGGGGAAGAAAATAGCTGTTCTCATAGGAGTCCATGATCCGCTCCGAGAAATCGTAAGATGCCTGGGGGCAGATATGGGAACAGTTTACGGCAATTCGTGCATCTTTATCCAGCTTCCCTTCTTTTCTCGGAAGAAAATCTCCAAAGGCATACATGGAAGGACATCCGATTACCATGTAGTCCTTATCTTCCTTAAAGCCAAACCGCTGCAGATATCTTCCGGTGGTCTCTCCCCGGACACCGATCAGGGCAGACTTCTCCTTCACCGCATAAAGAAAATCCTTTACC
>CACXGS010000130.1 GCA_902767195.1 uncultured Lachnospiraceae bacterium
AATATATAGAAAAGGAAGAAAACGATGAAAGAGATGGTATACAGAAGTACAAGAGATCACAGTGAAACTGCAACGGCATCCCAGGCTATTCTGAAAGGTCTTGCCCGGGAAGGAGGACTCTTTGTGCCGGATGAGATTCCTGCTCTGGATATCCCCTTAGCCGACATGACCGGGATGGATTACCGGGAGATCGCTTTTGAAGTGATGAAACGATTTTTGACGGACTTTACCGAGGAGGAGCTGAAACACTGTATCAGCAGCGCTTATGATGATAAGTTTGATACACCCTCCGTAGCTGAGCTGGTCAGGAAGTCGGACGCCTCCTATCTGGAGCTCTTCCACGGGGCGACGATTGCTTTTAAAGATATGGCCCTGTCCATCCTGCCTTACCTGCTGACCACCAGCGCCAGAAAGAACCAGGTAACCGATGAGATCGTGATCCTGACGGCTACCAGCGGGGATACGGGAAAGGCAGCCCTGGCCGGATTTGCGGATGTGCCGGGAACCAGGATCATCGTATTCTATCCCAAACACGGTGTGAGCCCGATCCAGGAGAAGCAGATGGTGACGCAGCGGGGAGATAATACCTATGTGATCGGGATACTGGGGAATTTCGACGATGCCCAGACAGGAGTCAAGAAAATGTTCTCGGATCCGGATCTGGAAAAGGAGATGAAGGAAGCAGGCTTCCGTTTCTCCTCCGCCAATTCCATTAATATCGGAAGGCTGGTTCCTCAGGTGGTCTACTATGTGTACAGCTACGTGACTCTCCTGGCAAGAGGCGAGATCCGCGATGGTGAGCCGGTGAATTTTGTGGTTCCCACCGGTAATTTCGGAAATATTCTTGCGGCTTATTATGCGAAGGAGATGGGGATTCCGGTAGGGAAGCTGATCTGTGCTTCCAATGAGAACAAGGTGCTGTTTGATTTCTTCCGGAGTGGATGTTATGACCGTAACAGAGAGTTCATCCTCACTTCTTCCCCCTCCATGGATATCCTCATTTCCAGTAATCTGGAGCGGCTGATCTATCAGACGGCAGGTTACGATGCAAAGAAGAACAGGGATCTTATGCAGTCTCTGCTGGAAACCGGGAAATATCAGATTACCGATTCCATGAAGGAAGCCATGGACTGCTTCTATGGGAATTATGGCGATGAAAACGACACTGCTGCTGCTATCCGGAGGGTCTATGAGACGGACGGATATATTATTGACACCCACACGGCAGTAGCCTCTGCTGTCTATCAGAAATACCTGGCTGAGACCGGGGACCGGACCAAGGCGGTCATTGCCTCCACAGCCAGTCCATACAAGTTTACCAGGGCGGTCATGAAAGCCATCGATCCTGCTTTCGATGACAGGACTGATTTTGAACTGGTGGATGAATTGTGCAGGCTTTCCGGTGTTCCGGTACCACAGGCCATAGAGGATATCCGCTCCGCTCCCGTTCTTCATGACACAGTATGTGCCACAGAGGATATGTGCGGGGAAGTTAGAAAGATTTTGGGAGTATGATTATGAAACATTATGATTATCTGATTGTGGGAGCCGGCCTTTTCGGTGCCGTGTTCGCCTGCGAAATGACCCGGAAAGGGTATTCCTGCCTGGTGATCGACAAGAGAGATCACATCGGCGGCAATATTTATACAGAGGATATTGAGGGAGTGGAAGTCCATCGTTACGGGGCACATATTTTCCATACCTCCGACCGGGAAGTCTGGGAATACATGAACCGTTTTACCGAGTTCAACCACTATGTGAATTCTCCTGTGGCCATCTACAAAGATGAGCTTTATAACCTTCCTTTTAATATGAATACTTTCAGTAAGCTCTGGGGGATCCGCACTCCGAAAGAGGCGAAAGAGATTATCGATGCCCAGATCAGAGAATACGGTACCAAAAACCCCTCCAACCTGGAGGAGCAGGCCATTTCTCTGGTGGGAAAGGATGTCTATGAGAAGCTGATCAAAGGCTATACAGAGAAGCAGTGGGGCAGGGACTGTAAAGACCTTCCGGCCTTTATTATCAGGAGACTGCCTCTGAGATTCCGCTTTGACAACAATTACTTTAACGATCCATGGCAGGGAATTCCCATCGGCGGCTATACCAGGATCATTGCCGCCATGCTGGAAGGAAGCGACGTCCTCCTGGAGACGGATTATTTTGACTTCCGTAAAGATTACCCGGATCTGGCCGAAGTCACGGTATATACCGGACCTCTGGATGCATATTTTGACTATCGGCTGGGAGTGCTCGGATACCGGTCCCTGCGTTTTGAGACGGAAGTCCTTCCGGAGGAGAATGTCCAGGGCAATGCCGTGGTGAATTACACAGAGAGGGAAGTACCCTATACCAGGATTATTGAGCATAAACATTTCCAGTTCGGCACCCAGCCCTCCACTGTGATTAGCAGGGAATATCCCCAGGAGTGGAAGCCCGGCATGGAACCCTACTACCCCATCAACGACAGGGAGAATGAAGAGCTGGCGGCCCGCTACCGGGAACTGGCAGACCGGGAGGAGAATGTGATCTTCGGGGGACGTCTGGGAACCTACCGCTATTATGATATGGATAAAGTGGTCCGGGCAGCCCTTGATGCTGTAAAAGAAATTTGCCCTTGACAGCCCTTGTCCTGCTGTAGTAGAATAGTCAGGATGCTTTACAATGAGGACAACTGTCCTGTCGTGACTCATTTGGTAGTTGGAAAAGGAGGGCACTATGGAACAGACAGCTTCTACAGAGAACAAGGATATGATGGAAAAGGACATGATTGAGATTGATGAGAAAGAATTGCCGGAGTATGGTAATCTGGACCAGTCGCGGATCGAGTTCACTCAGATCATGGAGAAACTGCTGAAGCAGGCTCATGCCAATAAGAATGTTCTTGAGTACAAGGATATTAATGATGCCTTTGCGAATTCTGAACTATCTGCAGAGAAGTTCGAGTGGATTCTTGACTATTTCGAGAAACAGGGCGTAGAGCTTCTCAATACCAATGACGAGGATGCCGATGAAGATTTCATCGATGACGACGATGAGGAAGTAAGGGTCATCGACGATACGGATATCCTGGAGGGCGTCAGCCTGGAGGATCCGGTGCGTATGTATTTAAAGGAGATCGGTAATATCCCCCTGCTTACTGTGGAGGAGGAAGTCTTCCTGGCCCAGCGTATCGAGAAGGGTGATGAACAGGCCAGACAGCAGCTGATCGAAGCCAATCTCCGTCTTGTTGTCAGTATTGCCAAGAAATATGTCGGCCGCGGAATGTCTTTCCTTGATCTGATTCAGGAAGGAAACATGGGCCTGATGAAGGCCGTGGAGAAGTTTGACTATAAGAAGGGCAACAAGTTCTCAACCTATTCCACATGGTGGATCCGTCAGGCGATCACAAGAGGTATCGCTGACACGGCCAAGACGATCCGTGTCCCGGTACACATGGTGGAGACCATTAATAAGACCTTAAGGACATCCCGTATGCTTCTTCAGGAACTGGGACGGGAGCCTACCAATGAGGAGATCGCCGAGAGGATGGGAATGTCGGTGGCCAAGATTGATGAGATTTTGAAGACTTCAAGAGATCCGGTTTCTCTGGATTCCCCCATCGGTGAGGAAGAAGACAGTCAGCTGGGAGATTTTATCAAGGATGAGTCGTCCTTATCTCCCATGGATTCCGCTTCGTTTTCCATGTTGAAGGAGGAGCTGGATACAGCGATGGATTCGCTGACAGACAGAGAGAGAAAGGTCATTCGACTCCGCTTCGGCCTGGATGACGGAAAGACCAGAACTCTGGAGGAAGTCGGAAGAGAGTTCGACGTAACGAGAGAGCGTATCCGGCAGATCGAGGCCAAAGCTCTGCGTAAGCTGAGACATCCCAGCAGGAGCAGGAAGCTGAAGGATTTCCTGGATTAGAAGAAGATACTTATTATAGCGGGAAGCAATGGAGGTTGCTTCCCGTTTGCTAACTCTAGATTATTGACAGGGAGTGATAGAGTGGACGGAAGACCATTTGCAGAAGTATTCCCGGATTATAAGATTCCGGATCACCAGAGATATATTCTGGACCAGGTGATGGTGAAGAAGATTGTCATGCACGAACGTTCGGATAAGGTGATCATTTATATAACAGGGGACCGGGTTATCGGCAGAAGACAACTGAACCGGATTGCCTATGAGCTGAAGAAGGTTCTGTTCGGTATGCAGAGAGTCTTTGTACAGATTGAGGATTCCTACCGGCTTCCTTCTTCCTATGACCTGACCAGTCTGACCAGAGATTACTGGGACAGCATCCTCTACGAAGTCAAGCAGATTGGAAGGATTGAGTACAGCATCCTTCAGAGCGCAGAGTGGGGATTTGATGAAAACATTCTCACCCTTCTTCTGGAGGACAGCTTTATTGCAAGAGATAAGGCCGGACGTCTGAAGGAATATTTTGAAGAAATGTTCCCGCGTCGTTTTGGCAGAGAGATCCAGGTGGGATTTGATTTTAACGATGAGGCCAAGAAAGCCTTCTATCGCGCAAGGAATCATAAGCTCAAGATGGAAGTCCAGTCCGTCATGGACCACCTTGATCAGAATGCGAATTCATCCTCACAGGATGAGGAGGGGAAAAAAGAGGCTGCTTCCGGAGGAAAGAGTAAGGGATTCTGGGGTAATTTCTATGAGGAGAGAGCCAGACAGAAGGCCTTCAAGAGGAGCAGCAGGGATCCGGAAGTGATCTACGGCAGGGACTGCGAGGGAGAGGTCACACCGATCTCGGATCTGATTGATGAGATCGGGACCGTTGTGGTGAGAGGGAAGATTATTTTCCTTGAGACAAGAGAGATTCGGGGAGACCGGTCGATCATCACTTTTCACATCACTGATTTTACCGATACCATTGCCGGAAAGATCTTTCTGAAAAATGATCAGCTCTTTGATTTTCTGAATGCCTTTGAGAAGGGACGTTTTTATAAAGTAAAAGGAAGTCCGCTTTTCGATAACTATACCCATGACCTGACCCTGTCCTCCATCAGCGGGATCAAGCCGGTGCCTGATTTCACGGAAAAAAGGATGGATAAAAGTCTGGATAAGAGAGTGGAACTCCATCTTCATACAGTCATGAGTGATATGGACAGTGTGGTGGATATCGGACAGGCCATAAGGACCGCAAAAGCCTGGGGCCATAAGGCAATGGCTATCACGGATCACGGTGTTCTTCAGGCTTTTCCGGTGGCCAATCACTGTATTAAGAAAGATGATCCCTTCAAGATCATTTACGGAGTGGAGGGATATTTTGTTAACGACAGAAGGAAGCTTGTAGAGCGGGCCGGTGACCAGACCCTGGATGACGATTTTGTTGTCTTCGACCTGGAGACTACCGGTTTCAGTCCGACAAAGGACCAGATCATTGAGATCGGGGCTGTGAAGATTTCCGGAGGAAAGGTTCTTGACCATTACAGTGTTTTTGTGAATCCCGAAAGGAGCATTCCTGTGCGGATCACGGAGCTTACCTCCATTGATGACAGCATGGTGGCGGATGCGGATCCTGTCGGGAAGGTCCTGCCCGAGTTCCTTGAATTTTGCCGGGGATGCAGTCTGGTAGCCCACAATGCTGATTTCGATGTGGGATTTATCGAGAAAAAAGCGGAGAATCTGGGGCTGGAATGTTCCTTTACCGTCCTGGACACCGTACAGATTGCCAGGATGCTCCTGACGGATCTGCACTCTTTTAAACTGAATTCCCTGTGCAAATATTTCAAGATTCACCAGGAGCACCATCACCGTGCCGTGGATGATGCCAGGGTTACGGCGGAGGTCTTTTTAAAACTGGCCGGCCTGATGAAAAAACAGGGAATCCATACCCTGAAGGAGATGAATGAGAAAGGCGGGGCGTCGCCGGAGCTGATCCGGAAGATGCCAACCTGGCACGGGATCATCCTGGTTAAGAATGATGTGGGAAGGGTGAACCTGAACCGCCTGGTTTCCGCTTCTCATCTTGAATATTATAACCGGCGTCCCCGGATTCCCGAGAGTCTGATCGAGAAGTACCGGGAGGGTCTTTTACTGGGTTCTGCCTGTGAAGCAGGGGAGCTCTTCCAGGCCGTGGTCCGGGGCAAGAGTGATGAGGAACTGGCGGATCTGGTGAATTTCTATGATTATCTGGAGATTCAGCCCATCGGAAACAATGCTTTCATGCTGGAGAGCGATCACTATGATGCGGCCACGAAAGAAGATTTAAGAGACTACAATCGCAGGATCGTTGAGCTGGGTGAGCGTTTCGGCAAGCCTGTAGTGGCCACCTGTGACGTTCATTTTATGAATCCGGAGGACGAGATGTACCGGAGGATCCTGATGGCCGGCAAAGGCTTCAAGGATGCAGACCGGCAGGCTCCCCTCTATTTCCACACAACCGAGGAAATGCTCCGGGAGTTCTCCTATCTGGGGGAGGCCAAAGCCCGGGAAGTGGTTATTACCAATACCAATAAGATTGCCGATATGATTGAGAAGATTTCCCCGGTCCACCCGGACAAATGCCCGCCAGTCATCGAAAAGTCCGATGAAACCCTGACCAGGATCTGCTATGACAAGGCCCATGAGATCTACGGGCCGGACCTTCCGGAGATTGTCGAAGAGCGGCTGCAGAGGGAGCTGAACTCCATCATAAGCAACGGTTTTGCCGTAATGTATATTATTGCCCAGAAGCTGGTATGGGATTCCAATGACCACGGATATCTGGTAGGATCCCGGGGATCCGTGGGTTCTTCCTTCGTGGCTACCATGTCCGGTATCACGGAAGTCAACCCCCTGAAGGCTCATTACATTTGTCCCCATTGTCATTTTACGGATTTTGATTCGGAGATGGTAAAGCCCTATCAGATGAAGGGTATGTCCGGCTGCGATATGCCTGACCGGGAGTGCCCCGTCTGTGGGACGCGTCTTAGGAAAGAAGGACATGACATTCCCTTTGAGACTTTCCTGGGATTCAAGGGAAATAAAGAGCCGGATATCGATTTGAATTTCTCCGGAGAGTACCAGGCCAAGGCCCACAAGTATGTGGAGGTCATTTTCGGGGAGGGAAAGGCTTTCCGGGCAGGGACCATCGGTACCCTGGCGGAGAAGACAGCCTACGGCTATGTCATGAAATATTTCGAGGAGCGGGGAATTCACAAGAGACGCTGTGAGATCGAACGGATCGCGGAAGGCTGTACCGGGGTCAAACGTACCACCGGCCAGCATCCGGGAGGGATCATCGTGGTGCCCCATGAGTATGAAATCTATGATTTTACCGCCATCCAGCATCCGGCCAATGACATGAATACGGATATTGTGACGACCCATTTCGAATATCATTCCATTGACCATAACCTGTTAAAGCTTGATATTCTGGGTCATGACGATCCTACCATGATCAAGAGACTGGAGGATCTGACGGGTGTAAAGGCAACGGAGATTCCTCTGGATGATCCTGAGGTCATGAAGCTCTTCCACGGGACGGATGTCCTGGGAATCCGGCCGGAGGATATCGAAGGAATCCAGACCGGTTCCCTGGGAGTTCCGGAATTCGGGACAGAGTTTGTTATTCAGATGCTTCTGGATACCAAACCCAAGTCTTTTTCTGACCTGGTCCGGATCTCCGGCCTGTCCCACGGCACCGATGTGTGGCTGGGCAATGCCCAGACCCTGATCGAGAACGGGGATGCCGAAATATCAACAGCCATCTGCTGTCGTGATGATATCATGACTTACCTGATCAACATGGGGCTGGACAAGGAGCTGTCCTTTACCATCATGGAATCCGTCAGGAAAGGCAAAGGCCTGAAGCCCCAATGGGAAGAAGAAATGATTGCCCATGACGTTCCTGCCTGGTATATCTGGTCCTGTAAAAAGATTAAATATATGTTCCCCAAAGCCCATGCTGCGGCCTATGTCATGATGGGCTGGAGGGTGGCCTGGTTTAAACTCCACCGGCC
>CACXGS010000131.1 GCA_902767195.1 uncultured Lachnospiraceae bacterium
CCAGGATAATGTCGTCAATCTCATACTGCTTCTGTCTCCGGTACATAAAAACAGTACCCAGGCGCTCTCCCGCAATATCAATGGGAGTGACGATGGCCTGATAGTCTCCAATCTCATCAAACTCGAATCCCAGAGTCTGCAGGTTCACATTCTCCTTGGTGGACAGTACTCCGAGAAGTCTTTCATTGAGCATGCTGTCGATGTAATCACCCACCTCGTTGGTTATCAGATGTTCGATGGGAGTGATATCATCTCTGTTCTTTATTCCCAATACCTTTCCTTTTCTGCTGATTACCAGAACATTGGAAAGAAGAATCTCACTGAGCACCTCACAAATATCGTTAAAAACCACTTTGTGGGAATTATTATTGTGCAGGAGCTTATTGATCTTTCTGGTTTTATCTAGTAACTGGACGCTCATCATTTCCTCCATAGTATTCTTGTGTAAAGCCATTAAATTAACTGACTATTTAAATTATTTTACATTTTATCATATATATTCGCAATAAACAATACAATTAGGAGAACATGGACTGGGAATATTCGCACGTTCTCTTGCACATTATGTTTTTCAGCAAAAACAAATGACAAACAATTCGCAGAAAAAACAAAAAAGGATCAGGTCTCCAAAAGTGTCCTGCCTTAAAGAGACACTTTGCGGAGAAACTGATCCCGTATTATTACTCCTGATCCATGACATATCCGCATTCTGCGGAAGAGCACTGGAGCTTCTTACCTCTCTCGATCATATAACTGCCACACTGGGGACAGGGATGGGAGGACGGCTTCTGCCAGCTCATAAAATCACATTCCGGATTATCAATACAGCCGTAATACTTTCTTCCCTTCTTGGTCTTCTTCAGAACAATATCCTTGCCGCACTGGGGGCATGCTACATTGATCTTCTCATAGTAAGGCTTGGTATTGCGGCATTCCGGGAAGCCCGGGCATGCCAGGAACTTTCCGTGGGGGCCGTATTTGATAACCATGTTACGGCCGCAGTCCTCACAGACCACATCCGTCACTTCATCCTGAATGGTTACTTCAGACAGCTCTTTCTCTGCCGTATCCACTGCCTCCATCAGATCCGGATAGAAATTCTCCACGATGGTCTTCCACTTTACTTTCCCCTCTTCTACTCCATCGAGGAGAGACTCCATGTTGGCGGTAAAATTAATATCCACAATGGAGGGGAATCCGCTCATCATCATCTCGTTAACCGCTTCCCCGAGCTCTGTAATGTAGAGGTTCTTCTTCTCTTTTACAATGTATCTCCTGGCCAGCAGAGTAGTGAGGGTCGGGGCGTAGGTACTTGGACGGCCGATGCCCAGCTCTTCTAACTCCCTGACAATGGATGCCTCGGTATAATGAGCGGGAGGCTGGGTAAAATGCTGTTCAGGACGGAACTCGGAAAGTGTCAGCTTTGTTTCTTTGGTAATCTTACGAATCAGCGGGCTTAATGTGGACTTCTCCACTTCACATTTATAAACAGACAGGAATCCCTCGAAACGGATTCTTGAACCCACTGCGTGGAAACAATATTCTCCTGCTCTGATCTTGATCGTCCTGGTCTCATAATCCGCCTCTGCCATTCTGCTGGCAACAAAGCGGTTCCAGATCAGGCGGTAAAGACGGTACAGGTCTCTTCCCAGCTGGTCTTTCAGCATCTCAGGTGAAAGGCTGACATCCGTGGGACGGATGGCTTCATGAGCATCCTGGATCTTGCCGCCCCCTGATTTCTTCACGGTGCCGTGGCCGACATATTCATCCCCATAGTTATCTTTGATATAAGCCCGGCAGGCTGCATCCGCCTGTTCCGATATTCTGGTGGAATCCGTACGAAGGTAGGTAATTAAACCCACGGTTCCCCGCTTCTTGATGTTAACACCCTCATACAGTTCCTGGGCCAGACGCATGGTCTTCTGGGTGGACATATTCAGCTTTCTGGATGCCTCCTGCTGCAAGGTACTTGTGGTAAAAGGCAGCGGCGGCTTCTTTTTCCTGGAAGTGGACCGGATATCGTGAATCCGGAATTCCTCTCCCTCCAGGTTCTTCAGAATCTCGTCCATCTCCTCGCGGGAACTGATATTGAGCTTTCCTTTGGCATTACCTACCAGATGGGCACTCAGCGGCTTCTTGCCTTCATCGGTCAGAAAGTCTGCTTCCAGAGACCAGTATTCGGTAGGAATGAATTCATTGATCTGCTGCTCCCTGTCATGGATAATCCTCAGGGTCACAGACTGGACTCTTCCTGCAGACAGACCTCTCTTAATCTTGGTCCAGAGAATCGGACTGATTCGATACCCGACGATACGGTCCAGCACTCTTCTCGCCTGCTGGGCGTCCACAAGAGCCATATCAATCTCCCGGGAATTCTTGATGGCATTCTTGACGGCATCCTTGGTAATCTCATTAAATGTAATGCGGCTGCACTTCTTGTCTGCCAGCTTCAAGGCATAGTAAAGGTGCCAGGAGATCGCCTCTCCTTCCCGGTCAGGGTCAGTGGCCAGAAAGACTTTATCGGCCTTCTTCACTTCCTTGCGGAGAGTGGCCAGCACATCTCCCTTCCCCCGTATGGTAATATATTTTGGTTCATAATCGTGATCTACATCAATGCCAAGGGTACTCTTGGGGAGATCTCTGACATGACCGTTGGAAGCAACAACCTTGTAGGTCTTACCCAGAAATTTCTGGATGGTCTTTGCCTTCGCCGGTGACTCAACAATCACTAATTTTGATGTCATCTTACTATTAACTCCTGCTACTTGAAAAAATATTTATCTGGATTTAGTTATAAATGCCAAATATTATAAAAAATGCTATCGTTATAAAACGATTTTCATAATACACTATTTTTTTCAGAGATGCAAGCCAAAAATATTACCGAAAAATTGAGACGATTTTTGATACTTGTATCACAAAGGATTTCTTTCCAGGACATAGGACATCATACTTCTGCAGACAATTATCAATATTGAAAAACCTTTCAGGAGTCTATTTTCCTCAGATACATACCCTGGACAGGCTGCCGGATCTTTCCGGACAGTTCCAGCTTAAGAAGCAGGGACCGGACTTCCCAGGGATCCATCTTCGTTCTTTCTACAAGGTCTGTCAGGCCGGAGGGCTTAATGACGTCAAGCTGGTTCAATATAAGCCCCATAGCACTATGTTCTGTATGATCCTGTTCCCGGAAATCTTCCCGGTCTCTGTCATTGGTCTTCCTGTCATTGGTCTTCCTGTCATTTTGACCTTTCCGGTCTGAGGATCCGG
>CACXGS010000132.1 GCA_902767195.1 uncultured Lachnospiraceae bacterium
CCCGTGGGACAGACCGGAGATCCTCACCAGATCCGAGAAGCACTTTGGCCTGGTATCCTTGAGCATCTGTATGACGAATTCCGTTCCGAACTCCGGGACACCCAAAGAGCCCAGTTCCACACCCCCGATATCCTCGGGCCGGATTCCCATAATCTCCACGCCGTGAAACAGCTTCATGACATCGGGGTCATCCAGAGGAATCTCCGTGGCCTTCTTCCCAGTCAAATCCTCCAGCCGGCGGATCATGGTAGGATCATCATGGCCGAGAATATCCAGTTTCAGAAGGTTGTGATCGATGGAGTGATACTCAAAATGCGTTGTAACGATATCTGTATTCGTATCATTCGCCGGGTGCTGAATTGCCGTAAATTCGTAGATATCATGCTCATGGGGAACAACGATGATGCCGCCGGGGTGCTGGCCGGTCGTCCTTTTGACTCCGGTGCAGCCCTCGGCAATCCGTTCCATCTCGCAGCGTCTTTTGTGGATGCCTCTCTCTTCATAGTATTTATAGACATAGCCAAAGGCTGTCTTTTCCGCCAGGGTACCTATGGTTCCCGCCCGAAAGGCCTTGCCCTCGCCGAAGATGACTTCCACATATTTGTGCGCTTTTCCCTGGTATTCCCCGGAGAAATTCAAGTCAATATCCGGCTCCTTGTTTCCCTTGAAGCCAAGGAAGGTTTCAAAGGGAATATCATGCCCCTCCTTGAGCAGGGCTGTCCCGCATACCGGGCAGTCCCGGTCAGGCATGTCACAGCCGGACATACCCTTCATCTGATAGGGTTTTACCGCCGCAGAGTCAAAGTCCGTATAATGACATTTCGGACAAATATAGTGGGCTTTCAGGGGATTGACCTCCGTGATGCCCGACATGGTAGCCACAAAGGAAGATCCCACAGATCCCCTTGATCCTACCAGGTAACCGTGGTCGTTGGAATCCCAGACCAGCTTCTGGGCAATGATATACATGACGGCAAAACCGTTGGATATGATGGAGTTCAGCTCTCTCTGCAGCCTCTCCTCCACGATGTCCGGCAGGTTGGGCCCATAGATTTCATGGGCTTTGTCATAGCAGATCTTTGTCAATGTTTCGTCCGATTTTGGAATGACGGGAGGACATTTATCCGGATGGACCGGAGAAATCTTCTCAATCATATCAGCAATCTTATTGGTATTGGTTATAACAACCTCTTTAGCCCTGGCTTCACCCAGGTAGGCAAACTCATCCATCATCTCCTCGGTAGTCCGGAAATAAAGCGGGGCCTGCTTGTCGGCGTCCGCAAACCCCTTGCCGGCCATGAGAATTCTCCGGTACAGTTCGTCCTCCGGATTCAGAAAATGTACATCACAGGTGGCCACAACCGGCTTGTGATAGCGGTCTCCCAGCTCCAGAATCCTGCGATTATAATCCTGCAGATCTTCTATACTGGCTGCGTCATAACGGTCGCTCTCCAACATAAAGGCATTGTTGCCCACAGGCTGAATCTCCAGATAATCATAGAAGCGGACAATCTCTGATAATTCCTCCTCACTTCTTCCCCGGATCACTGCCTGAAACAGTTCCCCTGCCTCACAGGCAGAGCCCAGAATCAGTCCTTCCCTGTATTTTTGGATGAGACTCATGGGCATCCTGGGTCTTCGGTTGAAATAGTCCAGATGAGAAGCAGAGACCAGCCGGTTGAGGTTAACGCGCCCCGTCTCATTTTTTATCAGAATAATCCCGTGATAGGTGGGCATTTTCTTAATCAGGTCCGGGGAGACCTGTCCCAGTTCATTAAGGCCTCTGAGGTCCCTGACTCCTCTTTCTTTCAGCATCTCCACCAAACGAAGGAAAACCTCCGCTGTCACTCTGGCATCATCGACAGCCCGGTGATGATGTTCCTGTTTGATTCCCAGATATTTACAGACCGTGTTCAGTTTAAACCGGTTCAGGTCTGTCAGCAGGAGCCTGGCCATCTGGACAGTATCAAGGACGGTAAAATCTGTCGGTATTCCCATTTTCTCCGCCTTATCCTCCACAAAGCTCATATCAAACTCTGCATTGTGGGCTACCATAACACAGCCCCGGCAGAAATCCAGGAATTCCGGCAGGACCTTCTCTATGGGATCCGCCCCTGCCACCATAGCGTCATCGATACTGGTAAGCTCTGTAATCCTGAGAGGAATAGGCCGCTCCGGATCGACAAAGACGCTGAAACGCTCCTTGATCTCACCTGCAGACACTTTCACAGCACCAATCTCAATAATCTGATCCTGAGAAGGACTGAATCCAGTGGTCTCCAGGTCAAAGATCACATAGTCCTCCATCAGGCTCTGTCCTTTCTCATTGATGACCAGTTTCTTCAGGTCATTGACAAAGTAGCCTTCTACTCCATAAATAATCTTAAAGGGGTCATCCTTGCTGATACAGTGGTTGGCGATGGGAAATGCCTGCAGCACGCCGTGGTCTGTAATGGCCAAGGCCTTATGTCCCCAGGCTTTGGCTGTCTTGATCACTTGCTTGATATCCACCACACTGTCAAGGTCGCTCATCACAGTGTGAAGATGCAGTTCCACCCTCTTATCCAGACTCTTGTCCATCCTCTTTTTGGTAAAATCAGGAATGGGCTTGATACCGATGATTGCGGAAAAAGTAAGATCATGCTCAAAACTATCCATGCGGGGCATCCCTTTGACCTTATAGAACCGTCCTTTCTCAAAATGCTCCAGGAAGTCCGGCAGCTGTTCATTGGAAAGAAAAAGCTTTCCGATAATCGTATCTGTAAAGTCTGTGATCCGGAATATAACGATGGTCCTCTCCCTCTTGATCTCCTGGAGATCAATGGCAAGGATCTTGCCCTGGATGACGATCTGTCCGATCTCGTCAATCACCTCTTCCAGTGGAACCACCTCTCCGCTGCAATCCCTGCCGTAAATGACATCCGGATCTTTCGCTGTTTTTCTTCGGCCGAAGGCCTGGGAACGGGCTCTTTCCTCAAAGTAGCTGCTTGAAAACCTTCTGCCTTTCCCGGAGCTGCCGTTCCGGTCCCGGGCTCCATTCCCGGATGCAGAGGATCCACCGGCGTCAACGCCATCTCTGCTGCCATTCTGAGAATCCTGGCTGTCTTGCCTGGAAGCTCCCTCCTGATCCGCCTGGTCCAGAACCATGGCCACCTCCTGATTCAGTCGGTGTTCTCTGGCCCTTCGCAGGGCATCACCTGCCTCATCAGTATATTGGAAGCCCACATGGATTCTCCTGGAAAAACGTTTCTGAAAGAGATCCTCGAGATAATCCTTCATTTCCCGGGATTTTTCCCTGAAAATGAAGGAATCCTCCAAAAGAAGAGTCAGTACATCTCCCTGACAGTCCCATTGACTGGACTGCAGCATACTGTACTCCACCATGCCCTTCTGTTTCATCTCATAGAGGATACTGTCCCAGTACTGTCTGGTGATCTCCTTGAGCGTGCAGCTGTCAGGCAGCTCATAACTGTCCTCTATGTGAACAAACATCCGGGTTCTGGAAAACAAGTCCTTTTTCAATTCGTAGGCTATTTTATTC
>CACXGS010000133.1 GCA_902767195.1 uncultured Lachnospiraceae bacterium
AGCTATGACGGAACATTAGTAACAGATCAGACAAAACCGATCTCTTTCCTACTTGAAAGCAGGTGATGGGTTTGAGCGGATCGGATCATACAAAAAAACGGAAAATAAAACCTACTGTGACAAAAGGTGTGGCAAAAGTCCCTGTGGTCATGCAGCTGGAGGCTCTTGAATGTGGTGCCGCAGCTCTTGCCATGGTTATGGCTTACTATGATAAATGGGTTCCCCTGGAACAGGTTCGTGTGGATTGCGGGGTCTCCCGGGACGGATCCAAGGCTAAAAATATCTATCTTGCAGCAGAGCATTACGGATTTGAGGTGGATGCTTTCCGGATGTCACCGGAAGCTCTCAGGGAAAGCGGACAATTTCCCTGTATCATTCACTGGAATATGAATCACTTTGTGGTGCTTAACGGTTTTCGGGGTAAACATGTATATATCAATGACCCTGCCCGGGGAAAGGTTAAGATCAGCTGGGACGAGTTTGACCAGGCCTTTACCGGCGTTGTCCTGATTCCTGTCCCGTCAGACAGTTTTGAGCCCGGGGGTAAACCGAAAAGCACCATAAGTTTTGCCCGGAAAAGGCTGGTAGGAGCAGGGGCAGCAGTGGTTTTTGTCATGCTGACCACAGCAATATCCTATTTATTTGGTATTATCAACTCCGTGACTTCCCGTATCTTTATGGACCGGCTTTTGACGGGGATTAACCGGGATTGGCTGGGGCCCTTTATCATGGCCCTGATACTGTTCGCGGCCATGCAGCTTATGGTCTCCTGGGCCCAGACCATATACTCTCTGAAGATTAACGGCAAAATGGCAATAGTGGGTAATTCTACCTACATGTGGAAGGTTCTCCACCTCCCCATGGAATTTTTCTCTCAGCGACTGGCGGGAGATATTCAGGGCAGAGCAGCCATGAACGCCTCCATTGCCGGAGTTCTGGTGAATACTTTTGCCCCTCTTGTACTGAACACAGCCATGATGGTCTTTTATCTTGTGCTTATGCTCCGACAAAGCCCGCTTCTGACACTCATCGGACTGACCACATTAATTTTCAATATCGTCATGTCCCGGATTATATCCGAGAAGCGAATCAACTTTGCCCGGGTACAGATGAGGGATTCAGGTAAACTGGAAGCCACAACGGTAACCGGCATCGAGATGATCGAGACCATTAAGGCCAGTGGAGCGGAAAACGGCTTTTTCCAGAAATGGGCAGGCTATCAGGCTTCGGTGAATACACAATCCGTAAAAACACAGAAGACCAACCAGCTGATCGGAATGATTCCTACCTTTTTCAGTACTCTGGCCAATTATACGGTTCTGGTGGCAGGAGTCTATCTGACCATGAGAGGAAGCTTTACTCTGGGTGCCGTTCTCATGTTCCAGGGATTTCTGGGATCTTTTATGGCACCGGCTATGACCCTGGTGTCTGCCGGCCAGACCATTCAGGAAATGCGGACACAGATGGAGCGTGTGGAAGATGTTATGGAGTACCCGGATGACGTGAATGTAACGGATACCGGGGAAGAAAATACGAAGCTGGCCAAGTTCCGTGGAAATGTGGAACTTAAGAATATCACTTTTGGTTATTCCAGGCTGGAAGAACCACTGATTAAAGATTTTTCTCTTAACATGAAACCGGGCGACCGGATTGCTCTGGTGGGGGCTTCCGGATGCGGAAAGTCTACCATATCCAAGCTGGTGTCGGGGCTGTATCAGCCCTGGAGCGGCGAGATCCTTTACGATGGGAAGCCTCGCAGTTACTGGCCCAGGGATGTGATGACCGGGTCCCTGGCAGTAGTGGACCAGGATATCACACTTTTTGATGATACAATAGCAAATAATATAAAGATGTGGGACAACTCTATTCAGGACTTTGAAATGATATTAGCCGCCAGGGACGCACAGCTTCATGATGATATCACCAAGCTGCCCGGAGGTTATCAGCATAAGCTCAACAGCGGGGGTCACAACCTGTCCGGCGGACAACGCCAGCGGCTGGAAATTACCCGTGTTCTGGCACAGGATCCCACGATCATTATTCTGGATGAAGCGACTTCCGCTCTGGATGCCAGAACGGAATATGAAGTAGTCAATGCCATTCGCAACCGGGGTATTACCTGCATTGTCATTGCCCACCGGCTGTCCACGGTTCGGGATTGTGATGAAATCATTGTCCTTGACCATGGGAAGGTAGTGGAGCGAGGGACCCATGACCAGCTGATCCGCAGCGGAGGGCCCTATGCAGACCTGGTAGCAAATGAGTAAGGAGGCGACAAAGTGGGATGGTTTGAAAATCAGATCGAAGAACGACGGAAGGCTGACCAGCAGCTTCTGGAAGAGTCCTTCATTAAAGTCGCCGGAGTGGTATTGGGTAAGAAGATCGCCGAGAGAATCAGCGACCAGCGAATCATTACCAAGAATGCTATCGATGAAATCCTAAAATATTATCACTGCAAGACCGTTGAAGTACCTGAAACCGTGAAAGCCCAGGACCAGCTTGATTACTGTTTACAGACCACCGGGCTCATGAAGCGGGAAGTGGAGTTGACGGAGGGCTGGTACAGAGATGCTTACGGCCCCATTCTTGCTTTCACAAAAGAGGGGGAAATTCCTGTTGCGCTGCTGCCGGCAAAGATCGCCGGATATACCTATACAGATCCTGTGACAGGAGAACAGGAGAGACTGAATCGGCGTAACGCCGACAAGTTCGAAAAGGAAGCCGTGTGCTTTTACCTGCCTCTGCCCCAAAAGAAGCTGGAGATTCCGGACCTTCTCGTATATTTGAAGAACTGCCTGACCGTGAATGATATCATCCTGGTGGCCGCAGCTTCCCTGGCAGTGTCTGTGGTGGGACTGCTTATTCCCCGCCTCACCAGATTCCTGACAGGCCCAGTTTTAGAAAGCGGTCGTACGGATGCTCTCATGGCCATAGCGATCTCTCTCTTTTGTGTGTCTTTGTCCTCACAGCTCATTTCCTCCACCGGAGGAATGCTTCAGTCCAGGCTGGAGACTAAGACAAGTCTGGGAGTTCAGGCATCCATGATGATGAGGATTCTGTCTCTGCCGGCCGGGTTTTTCCGAAGTTACAGCGCCGGTGAGCTGAAGAGCCGGTCTATGGCAGTAAACCAGCTTTGCTCCATTTTGCTTGGTCTGGTGCTGGGAACAGGGCTTACTTCCCTTACTTCCCTGGTTTATATCGGACAGATTTTCCAGATTGCGCCGGAGATGACGGTACCTGCTCTGATTATTATACTGGTAACAGTGGGATTTTCAGTGATCACCACCCTGGTGCAGATTAAGATCAACAAAAAGAAGATGGAACTGGGTGCTAAGGAATCAGGACTCAGCTATGCCTTTATTTCCGGTGTTCAGAAACTGAAATTGGCAGGAGCTGAAAAAAGAGCCTTTGCCAAATGGCTGAATCTTTATTCCGAACAGGCGGATCTTGACTATAATCCGCCCATGTTTATTAAAATCAACGGGGTAATCACGCTGGCGATTACTCTGATCTCCAACATTGTCCTGTATTATCTGGCAGTGAAGACCGGGATGGATCAATCTGCCTATTTCGCCTTTACCGCATCTTTCGGGATGGTTATGGGCGCCTTTACAAGCCTTTCCGGCGTTGCTTTGTCTGCCGCCCAGATCAAGCCGATCCTGGATATGGCGGAGCCTTTTCTTGAAACAGAACCGGAGACAACAGAAAAGAAAGAAATCATCGAAAGTATTTCCGGCAACATCGAGTTGGATCATGTGTCTTTCCGCTACAGCGACGACACCCCCTATGTACTCGATGACCTTTCTTTAAAGCTCCGCAAAGGGGAATATGTGGCCATCGTGGGACGGACCGGCTGCGGAAAGTCCACCCTGGTGCGTCTCCTTCTGGGTTTTGAAAAGCCCGAAAAAGGAGCCATATTCTACGACGGAAAGAACATTGACAGCCTGGATCTTCCCTCTCTTCGAAAGAAAATCGGCACGGTCATGCAGGATGCGGGACTTTTCCAGGGAGATATCTATTCCAATATCGTAATCTCTGCTCCGCACCTGACGCTGGAGGATGCCTGGGAAGCGGCGGAAACAGCGGGTATTGCCGATGATATTCGCTCCATGCCCATGGGAATGTACACGGTCATTTCCGAAGGTCATGGCAGTATCTCGGGAGGCCAGCGACAGAGAATTATGATCGCCCGGGCCATCGCACCCAAGCCGAGCCTTTTGATTTTCGATGAGGCGACCAGTGCCCTGGATAATAAAACACAGCGGCAGGTTTCCGAATCCCTGGATGCCATGGGCTGTACCCGGCTGGTCATTGCCCACCGGCTGTCCACCATCCGCCACTGTGACCGGATCCTGGTTCTGGATGGAGGTCATATTGTAGAAAACGGGACTTACGAAGAACTCATTAATCAGGGAGGCTATTTCGCAGAGCTGGTGGAGAGACAGAGACTGGATGAGGTACCCGCCGGTTGATGACACTGGTCCGGGATAAAATGAAACGATTATTTACCCATAGAGACAGGAGCTGAATCTATGAAGATTAGAAAAACCCGCCCGGAGGATCTGGATCGCCTCATGGAGATTTATGCCGGAGCCCGGAAGTTTATGAAAGAGAATGGCAATCCCAAACAATGGGGGATTACCAACTGGCCTCCCGAAGCCCTGATCAGGGAGGATATCAGAAAAGGCAACAGTTATGTGTGTGTCAATGACAGTGACAGGATAATCGGAACCTTTTATTTTGTTGAGGGACCGGATATCGAGCCTACTTACAAAAACATTGAGAATGGAAAATGGCTGGACGACAGTCCTTATGGAGTGATTCACCGGATCGCGGCGGACGGATCAGAGAAGGGAATCGGATCCTTCTGTATTAATTGGGCCTATGAACAGTGCGGCCATATGCGGATCGATACCCATGGAGATAATACCGTGATGCAGAAACTGCTGGGGAAACTGGGATTTGTTCATTGCGGGACCATTTATGTGACGGAAGATAATGATCCCCGGATGGCCTTCGAGAAAACATAGAAGCAGGGAGCAAATGCCACTATGACGGTTCTGTGACAGTCCATGTGATATTTTTTTTCCAATCAATAAATTGAACTTCAAAAAACGTTTCACTAATCAGCAAGAATTATGAGGAGGAAAAGATATGTGGACAATTACAGAATTAAAGGAAAAAGGAAAAACAGCATTTAAAGCAAATTACTGGAGAAGCGTATTATCCGCGCTGATCATAGCAGCATTTACCGGTGGGCTGACAATAGCGTCCCGTTCGTCATCAGAAGACCCTAACACACAGGAAGCAATCAACAATCTGATATCCGGAAACTTCACTCCGGAGGAAGTCGGAATTATTGTGGCAGCGGTGGTTGGAATTGTCAGTATTTCCATGATCATCGGACTGCTGCTTAAGATCTTCCTGATCAATCCCCTCACTGTAGGAGCTTACGGATTCTTCAAGGAGAACAACATTGACAGCGAAAACGCTTCCCTGGATATTATAAAAGATAGTTTCAACGACTATGGAAGAGTATTCATCACTTTATTCTTAAGAGATCTCTTCCTCTTCCTGTGGACCTGTCTCTTCATCATACCGGGCATCGTAAAGAGCTACTCTTACCGTATGGTACCCTTTATTTTGAGGGATAACCCGGAGCTTTCCGGAACAGAAGCAATCACCAGATCCCGCCAGATGATGAAAGGCAACAAATGGAAGACTTTTGTATTCGATCTGTCTTATATCGGATGGAAGATTCTCGGAGCGATTACCTTAGGAATGGTCAATATCTTCTGGACCAATCCCTACAAAGAGAACGCCAATGCAGTCCTCTACCTGAAGCTTTCCGGACAGGAACACGCGGAAGAAATCGTAGAGAGTAACCTGCAGTACTATAGTGAATAGAAACCGAAGCAAATAAAACAGCATGAAATATGCCGCACCTGCGTGTTTAAGACCGTGGGTGCGGCATTTCGATATAATAAGCATTTATTTGATGGCTTCGTCTGCCCCGAAATAGATGTCCGGCCTTCTCTTTTCGGAAGTCACGATACCTACGGAGGCACATTCTTCCGGAAGACCCAGGGCTTCCCGGAGTGTGGGATCCAGGTTGCCGATCACCATTCCGAAAGGTTCTCCGGGGCCGGAATGCTTGTAGGGGTTCTGATTGACGGGGTTGTTTGTGGTATTGTTATCTTTATCCATGGCGACCTCCTTTCATGATAAATTATACCATAGAATCAGAGTCCGGCAATAATCTGTATGTTACAATTCTTTCTACGTTATGGTAGAATGATAATGTTAAGGAGAAGTAAATATAAATCAGGAGGATAAATCCATGGTGAAAGCAGATACCTATTTATATAACGATATAAAAAATATACTGGACAACGGCTATAAGGATGTGGATCCCCGGCCCAAATATGCCGACGGGACCCCGGCTTATACCATATCGGTGAATCAGGTTTTCCGGAAATATGATCTGGCCCGGAGAGAGTTTCCTTTACTGACCCTTCGGCCCGTTGCCTGGAAGACCGGAATCCGGGAAATCCTGGCCATTTACCAGAAAGGAACCAATGTCCTCTCCGAGATGAGAGATCTGGGAATCGGCTGGTGGGATGACTGGGATATTGGTGATGGGACCATCGGTCACCGATATGGATACACTGTATCAGAGTATGATCTGACCCGCCGGCTGATTGAGGATATCAAGAGGGACCCCTATGGAAGAAGAA
>CACXGS010000134.1 GCA_902767195.1 uncultured Lachnospiraceae bacterium
AAAGATAGTTGGTTTGTACATTGCGAACTATTTATGCTATATTTATGCTATAAATAAAATAGGAGAAACGGCATTTACTAAAAAAGGGAGGTTACAACATGAGTAAGTATGCAATTGGTCTTGATTATGGAACATTATCAGTAAGAGCACTTCTGGTGGATATTAGTGACGGCAGGGAGATCGCTCAGAGTGTCTATGAGTATCCCCATGCATGTATGGAGACAAGGATTCCCACAGGAGAGAGCCTTCCGCCGGCATGGTCCCTGCAGGATCCCGGTGATTACCTGGAAGGACTTTTCACGGTTGTCCGCGGAGTTATGAAGCAGAGCAAGGCTCTTCCGGAAGAGGTTATTGGTATCGGTATCGACTTCACATCCGCGACCATTATGCCGGTGAAAAAGGACAAGACACCCTTAAGTATGACAGAGGAATTCAAGCATGAGAAGCATGCTTATGTTAAGCTCTGGAAGCACCACGGCGGTGAGGAAGAAGCCATCTTTATCGACAAGGTTGCCCGGGAGAGAAACGAAGAATTCATGAAAATGTATGGCGGCAAGGTGTCCAGTGAGTGGACCATCCCCAAGATTCTCGAGACTCTTCACAAGGCTCCGGAAGTATATGAGCAGGCAGATTATTTCATGGAAGCTATGGACTGGATTCTCTGGGAGATGACAGACCAGCTGACTACTTCTGCATGTACAGCCGGATTCAAGATGTTCTACAACGATCAGGCAGGCTTCCCCTCCAAAGAGTTCTTTAAGGCACTGGATCCCAGAATGGAGAACTTTATCGAAGAGAAGTTCAATATTCCGGTTCTTCCCATCGGCGCATGCGCAGGACATCTCTGTGATTCCATGGCAAGAGAGCTGGGTCTTATGCCGGGAACACCAGTCGGAACAGGAATCATCGACGCTCATTGTTCCGTACCGGGTGGCGGCGTAGGAAAGCCGGGTGAGCTGATGATCATCATGGGAACGTCTTCCTGCCATCTGATGCTGGCGGATCACAGTGGACAGATCGAAGGAATCCAGGGCATTATCAAAGACGGTATCATGCCCGGCTTCTATGGAATCGAAGCAGGTCAGTGCTGTGTTGGCGATCATTTTGCATGGATGGTTGATAATTGTGTACCGGAAGAGTATTCCCGTCAGGCTAAAGATAAGGGTATCAGCGTACATCAGCTTCTCTCCGAGAAACTGGCCGGCTACAAGGCAGGAGCAAGCGGCCTGATCGCCCTTGACTGGTTCAATGGTGTTCGTTCACCGCTTATGGACTTTGACTTAAATGGTCTTATCATCGGTATGAACCTGCAGACCAAGCCCGAGGATATCTATCTGGCTCTGGTAGAGGCAACCGCCTATGGTACAAGAGCCATCGTAGAGAGTTTCGAAAAAGCAGGTATTCCGGTAGAGGACGTTGTACTCAGTGGTGGTATTCCTTCTAAGAACCCGCTGATCGTACAGATTTATACAGACATCATCAACAAACCCATTAAAGTATGTGCTTCCGATCAGGCCTGCGCACTGGGAGCGGCAGTTCTCGGAACCGCAGCAGCAGATCCGGCTATTACAGGATACAAGGATGCCAATGAGATCGCAGCTAAATTCGGAAAGCTTCAGGATAAGACCTATCTTCCTGACCCGAAACAGGCAGCTGTATATGACAAACTCTATGCAGAGTATAATACTCTTATGGATTACTTCGGTAGAGGCGGCAATGACGTAATGAAGCGTCTTAACCGTATCCGTGAGGAGAACCAGTAAATCAAAAGGGATTAAGACTGAAATAATAATGGACCGTGCTTATGCACGGTCCTCTTTTTTTCGGGTACGCAGGGGTCCGGTAGAATTGCGGAGGATGAGTCGGGGTTCATATTCCATTCGTGTGATGGGACTGCGACCCTGTTGCTTTTTGTTTTTATTATAAATCAGATCTACCGCGTCCTTTCCCTTTTGGACAGCGGCATGTTCCACGGTTGTCAGGGAAATCTGGGGCATGGAAGACATAATAGAATCATCGAAACCTGCCACAGAATAATCTCTGGGAATCAGGTAACCGGATTCGCGTAAGGAAGAAAGTATTCCGTAGGCGGTCATATCGTTCTGACCGATAAAAGCCGTTATGGAGGGACTGGCTGCCAAAGCCTTCTTGGCCATGTCATAACCGATCTGATATTCCGGGGATTGTCGGGGATATTTTTCGAATTCCTTTGGGGAGGGCTGGAATACCTCCACAAGACTTTCATCCAGGCCTCTGTCACGGAAAGCCAGTTGTATGCCTTCCAGACGGCGGGCACGGCTGATCTCATGTTTCCGGATGGGAGAGGAGACGAAAGCCATATGCCTGTGGCCCAGTGAGAGCAGATGATCTGCTACGAGCCAGCCGGGTTTCTTGCTGTCCAGTTCTATCGAATCAAAGCGGATCCGGTCCGGCTTTTCCCCGATCATTACCATGGGGGTGTCTTTGGAGAGGGCATTTGCCTCAGTGATTCTGCTGATTGGGTAAAGGATGATGATGCCGGCCAGCCTGCCGGTCCTCCCCAGAGAAAGGTATTGGCTTTCACGGTCTTCCTGGCGGAACGTGACAGCAGTTAACACATCATAGTTATATAAAGCGGCCTGTTCTGTAATGGAGTGGATAATGGATGTATAATAACTGTTAGAAAGCAGCGGCGCCAGCAGCAGGATGGTGTCTTTCAGACCGGTTTCCGAGGCAGGGGTTGTCTTTTGGGGTTTTTTGTAGCCCAGTTCCCTGGCAGCGTTCATCACGGTCTCTCTGGTTTCGGGCATAAAAGAGACGCCCTGTCTGCCGCTTAAGATCATGGAAACTGTCGATTGTGAAAGACCGGTATACTCTGCAATGTCTCTTGTGGTAACCTTGCTCCTTTTTCCCATAATTATTATCTTCTCCCTCTATTTATAACCATGATGCAGGAAAAATTATCAAATATTAATCCGTTTTGATTTATTTTGAGTAATTGGGATTTGTTAATCAAAACAAGGATTGATTAATTATACTATATCGCAGGATTCTTGAGAGGGCAAGATAAAATCGCGTTAATATCGTACTCCGTTTCCCAGGGCCTAGGAGAAAAGGAATTTCAGGCGGCCTTATTGTTAATCAAAAGCCAAATGATTAATTATAATTCACGATAAATCACGAATTTATGCCCTCTGGCGGGTTTGACAGACAGGATGATTTGTGGTTGAATGGGCTCATAAGAACAAAGCGGTTGAAATATTGTAGTTGTAAACAACAGCAGTCAAAGAGATAGAAAAGGATATAAGATCACAGGAGGAGAAAAAATGAGCGTAATTACTTTTGTATGTGCAGGACAGATGAACTCGGCAATCACATTTCCGGCTTTTGAAAACGGACATGAGGTGAGACTGGTTGGATCACCATTGGACAGAGACATCATTGACGGGCTTCGCAAGGATGACTTTCATATTACTTTAAAGAGAACGCTTCATCACGGTATTAAATATTATCAGATTGAGGAACTGGAAGAGGCTCTTGAGGGTGCAGACCTGGTTCTGGGCGGTGTCAGCAGTTTTGGTCTTGACTGGTTCTGTGATGAGATCCTCCCGGTGCTTTCAGAGGATGTCCCGCTTCTTACGGTTACTAAAGGTATGGTAGACCTGCCGGACGGAACCCTTGTCCCCTATCCCACTATTTTTGCAGAGAGACAGCCGGAAGGCAAACATCTTAAGCTCAATGCCATTGGCGGACCTTGCACCAGTTATGAGCTGGCGGATCACGATGATTCCCACGTAGCATTCTGTGGCAATGATATGGAGACACTGAAGTATATCAAGTCTTTACTTGCTACAGATTATTATCATATTTCCCTGTCCACAGATGTGGTAGGTGTAGAGTGCGCAGTAGCTATGAAGAATGCTTACGCCCTGGGTGTTACTCTGGCTGTAGGACTGGCAGAGAAGAGAGATGGCAAGATCGGAGCGGTTCATTATAATTCTCAGGCAGCTTTGTTTGGCCAGGGACTCAAGGAAATGATCCAGCTGCTTCAGCTGATCGGCGGCGGCCCGGAGAATATCGTCCATGGTGGCGGCGACCTCTTTGTTACCGTCTTCGGCGGAAGAACCAGGAAGATCGGTACCCTGCTGGGAAGAGGCCTTTCCTTCGATGAGGCCATGGAAGAACTGAATGGAGTGACTCTGGAGTCTATCGTCATTGCTACCAGAACGGCCAGAGCTGTCCGGAAGCTGGCAGAGAGAGGCGTCGTGAAACTTTCAGATTATCCGCTTCTCATGCATGTGGATGAGATCATTAATCAGGGATCAGAAGTGAATATTCCCTGGGATGCATTTACTACGATTGTGGAGTAATGATTGCAGCCCACAAAGTGAAATAATAAATAGACGAAAAAAGTGTCTCGCTGATGGAAGGCGAGACACTTTTTTCGTTATGAACATTTTTTCTAATAAGACTTTTTATCGTTTGCCCGGTGCAGGTCCTGTGGAATCTCTTACCAGGAGGACAGGATCGTACTCCAGACGCATGAGAGCGGACCTGCGGCTGTCATTATCCGTAGAAGTGGCATGGATATTCCTCAGCATACGGATGGCCGAAGCTCCCTTTTCCTCGATGGAATGGTCGATGGTGGTCAGAGAGATTCCTTCGAAAGAAGAAGCCAATGTGTTGTCAAAACCGCATACGGAATAATCTTTCGGTATGGAGAATCCCATCTTTCGAAGGGCATCCATGATGCCAAAGGAAATCTGGTCATTGGTTCCCACGAAGGCGGTGGCCTTGTGATCCGGTGTCTTCATGTACTGCATGGTAAGCTGATATCCAGCGTCGTAATAGCGGTTGCCCATCAGATAATAGTCCCACTGCTGCTGGGTCAGAGCTACGGTCTCGACATTCCCGGGAGCAAGTCCTGCCTGTACAAAGGCTTCCCGCAGTCCGTCCAGACGCCGGATTCTGGGAAGTTCCAGAGGATCCAGGGGTGTGGACATATAAGCGATATGCTGATGACCTAAGGCAAGAAGATGTTCTCCGATCATAATCCCGGATCTCTTGCTGTCCAGTTCGATCAGGGGGATTCTGAGCCTGGCGTTATAGTCATTGATCAAAACAAATGGCAGTTTTTTGTGAATTTGGTTGATTCGGTCCACCGCCTGGGGTGCATAGGTGTAGATGACCCCGTAAAAACCGGAATTAAGCGCTATATTGAGGAAGGATTCCTCTGTTTTCAGGTCCCTCATAGTATAGGTAGTCATAGTATGAAGACCTTTATTTCGGGCACTTTTGGTAATCGTCCGGACCAGAGTGGTATAGTATTCGGTGGAGAGAGAAGGGCACATGATCAAAATCGTTTTTTTGAGAGGGTTCTCCGGCTTTTTCTCTCTTTTTTTGTAGACGTAACCCACTTGCCTTGCCGTGTCCAATACTTTTTGGATCGTTTCTTCTTTAAAATGGATATCCTCCCTGCCGCTGAGGATCATGGAGACAGTGGACTGGGAGACCTGGCATTTCTGTGCGATATCCCGGGTGGTATATTTTTTCTTTTTGGGCATAGCTTTTCCTCCATTGTTTCCTTTCTTCCAATATAATCTAACTCTGATTAGTAATCAAGAACATGTTTCTTAAAAACAGAGTAGCTGAAAAATGTTCACAAAAAGTTCACAATTTTTATTAGCACTCACTATTGACGAGTGCTAATAAATGTGTTATAGTACAGCCATAACAAAGAAAAACCACTTTGAAAGGAGATAGATATTATGTTAATGCCAAGTATTTTCGGAGACAATTTTGGAGTTGATTTTTTTGATGATTTCTTCCCGTACCGCAGAGGTGCCCTTCAGAAGAATGCCAACAGCCCCATGAAGACAGATATTAAAGATTTGGGAGACAGCTATCAGTTAGACATGGAGCTGCCCGGGATGGCCAGAGAAGATATCCGCGCTGAGCTCAAGGACGGATACCTTACCGTAACGGCAGAGAAGAACAGCTCCACAGAAGAGAAGGATGAAGACAACCGCTATATCAGGAGAGAGAGGTATTCCGGAAAGTATCAGAGAAGCTTTTATGTTGGAAAGCATGTTACTCAGGAAGACATTCATGCATCCTTCAAGGACGGAGTTCTGGGAATCAATGTTCCCAAGGAGGAAGGCAAACCCAAAGAAGAGGAGAAGAAACTGATTGAGATTCTCTAAGATCCATTAATTAGCCACCAATATTATTAACTCATTTCATTACTACCCTCATTGGCTCCGCCGTGTAATACGGCGGAGCCCTTTTTTTTGTGTCGTGTAAAACCTGAGAGACAATGCTGCACCGGGTTTTACACAAGCATGAAAGCTCTTGAGTTTTACGGGTCCCTGTGATAGAATGAAAAAACTGATGATGCTAATTATAAGGAAAGATATGACCGGAGGTATTATGCTGTGAAACAGGGATTATTCATCATTAATCCATCGTCCGGAACCCAGAATTTTATGGACAAAATAAAGGACATTACCGGAAGGCTGATTGTTAGTCAGATCTGTAATAAGATTGATGTTTTTTATACAGAGAAGGTGGATGATGCCTTGTTTAAAGCCGCCTCTTTAAGGCCGGGAGAGTATGACTTCGTTGTTTCTGTAGGAGGAGACGGGACCTTGAATGAAGTGATCAACGGAATCGTGATCAGCGGTTCGGAGATTCCTGTCGCCATTATATCAGCCGGCACGGTGAATGATTTTGCCTCCAGTCTTGTGCTGCCTCAGGAGCCGGAAGAGTTCTGTCAGATGATCCGGAACTATTCTACCCGCATGATCGACGTGGGAGCGGTCAATAATAAGTACTTTATTAATGTAGTTGCCGCCGGATTCATGTCGGATATCGGATTCAAGGTGACCAAGGACAAGAAAGCTTTTATGGGGAAGATGGCCTATTATCTGGAAGGCATGGCTGAAGTCCCCAATCAGCTCGGCAACACTTTTCATATGAAGTTTACCACGGAGGAGAAGGTTGTCGATGAGGAGATCATGCTTTTCCTGGTGACCAATTCCAAGAGTGTGGGGGGCTTTAACGAGATGGCACCTCTCGCATCGGTTATGGACGGACTTCTCGATGTCGTTATTATTAAGAAGATGGATATTTTCCAGATGATACCGCTTCTGATTTCCCTGCTTCAGGGCAATCATGTGAACCATCCGGCAGTGGAATATATCCAGACCAAGAAGGTAAAGGTGGAGAATCTTTCCGGCCAGGACATTATGGTTGATTATGACGGTGAATACCTGGATGACAGGTTCCCGTTGAATATACGTATATCAAAGCATGGAATATCACTGCTGGTCACAGAGCAGGATAAAGAAGAATAGAGGGCAGGAGGAAATATATGTTAGATATCAGGTTTTTAAGAGAGAATCCGGAGATTGTAAAGCAGAATATCCGCAATAAATTTCAGGATGAGAAGCTTCCACTGGTTGATGAAGTGATCGATCTTGACGCAGCCCGCAGGGCAGCACAGCAGGAAGCGGATGACCTTCGCTCTAACAGGAAGAAGATCTCCAAGCAGATTGGAGCCCTGATGAAACAGGGAAAGAAGGCGGAAGCGGAAGCGGTTAAAGAACAGGTTACCCGCAACGCAGAGCGCCTGGCAGAACTGGAGGAGAAGGAAAGAGAGCTGGGAGAGAAAGTAAAGAAGATCATGATGACGATTCCCAATATCATCGATCCCAGTGTCCCCATCGGCAAAGATGACAGCGAGAACGTAGAAGTTCAGAAGTACGGGGAGCCGGTGGTTCCGGAATATGAGATTCCCTATCATACAGATATTATGAAGAGGTTCAACGGAATCGATCTCGACAGTGCGGCGAAGGTTGCAGGAAACGGATTCTATTATCTGATGGGGGACATTGCCCGTCTTCATTCTGCCGTAATCTCCTATGCCAGAGACTTTATGATCGATCGTGGTTTTACTTATTGTGTTCCGCCTTTTATGATCCGCAGCAATGTGGTGACGGGGGTTATGAGCTTTGACGAGATGGATGCCATGATGTACAAGATTGAAGGGGAAGATCTGTACCTGATCGGAACCAGCGAGCATTCCATGATTGGAAAGTTTATTGATACCGTACTCCAGGAGGAGGAACTTCCGAAGACACTGACATCTTACTCTCCCTGTTTCCGCAAGGAAAAGGGAGCCCATGGTATTGAGGAGCGCGGTGTTTACCGCATTCATCAGTTTGAAAAGCAGGAAATGATCGTGGTCTGTGAGCCGGAGGACAGCCCCATGTGGTTTGATAAGCTCTGGCAGAACACCGTAGATCTTTTCCGGTCACTGGATATCCCGGTAAGAACACTGGAGTGCTGTTCCGGAGATCTGGCCGACCTGAAAGTGAAGTCTGTTGATGTGGAAGCCTGGTCACCCAGACAGAAGAAATACTTCGAGGTGGGAAGCTGTTCCAACCTGGGAGACGCTCAGGCCAGAAGACTGATGATTCGTGTTGTGGGAGAGAGAGGAAGACATTTTGCCCACACTTTGAACAATACGGTAGTGGCACCGCCCCGTATGCTGATTGCTTTTCTGGAGAACAATCTTAATGAAGACGGAAGTGTGAGTATTCCCAAGGTCCTTCGTCCCTACATGGGCGGAATGGACAAGCTGGTGCCGGCCAACTAAATTAATCAGGACGCAGCAAGAGCCCGCATGAACTATGCGGGCTCTTTTCATGTCTATACTGACAAATTCCTTTGTTTACGTTTCATAACTCTCCGTTTTCGGCGCATCTCCGCATGCCGCACTCTCTTCCACTGGATCAGAAGAAAGATAATAAAAAGAACAACGGCAGCGACTGCCAGCATGACCAGGAATTTGTAAGGGGTGACCTTGTTCCGGTTCACATTGGCGGTTTTCATTTTATCGTTCCGGTCGGAGTTATTAAAGGACTTTCCTGCGGGAGATTCCGCATCATAGGTTACCGGTACGGAACCCATCAGTTTTTTGCCATCGTAGATGTTGATATAGCCAAGCCTTCCCTTCTTTTTGTCCAGCTTGCTTTCAAACTTGCAGACGGCTTTTTTTGCGTCAAATTTCTGCTTGACCAGGATAGGGTAATCTTTGTCATAGGTGAACTCCAGAGCACGGATTCCCTTGACAATCTTTTTATCCACAGTCTTTTTATTTTTCTCAATGTAGTCTTCCAAATCGAAGTCCCGGGCCGGGTGGATCGTCTTCACCTTGTCATAAGCCCAGCGATAAAGGTTGCGGCTGTCGATGTAGCTCCGGTCTGCCCCGTAATCTTTCAGGATAACACAGATCAGCCCGGTATCATCTTTTTCGGAGGCAGTAACCAGTGTGTTGAGGGCTGCCCGGGTGAATCCGGTCTTGGCGGCTTTGGCATTCTTGTAATAGTACTCAGAATTCTCCTGGAGAATCCTGGCGTGGTTGTAAAGCTCAATGGGAGCCTTGAGGGTATCGGACTTGATAGTGTAAGAGACGGTTCCGGCAATCTTGCGGAACTTGCTGTACTCCATGGCTTTTTTCATGATCAGAGCCATATCGTGGGCGGTTGTCACATGCTCCTCATTGGGAAGGCCGTGAGGATTCTTAAAGGTTGTATCCTTACAGCCAAGTTCTCTGGCCCGTCTGGTCATGAGCTTTGCGAACTCTTTGTCGGAGCCGGCTATGTGGCAGGCGATGGCTGCCCCGGCTTCGTTGGCGGAAGCCAGCATCAAAGCATAGAGAGACTGCTTCATAGACAGTTTAGCACCGGCCGGAATACCGGCAGAGCTGCTTCCCGCCTCCACAGTGTTGAGAATCTTTTCGGTATACTCCACGGTCTCATCCATGGAACAGTTCTCGATGGCAATCAGCGAGGTCATGACCTTGGTGATACTGGCCGGGTAACGCTTCACATCCCCCTGTTTGGAGTAGAGAGTATAGCCGCTTCTGGTATCGATCACAACGGAAGACTCTGCGGTGATATCGGGGGATCCGGATATCCCGTCCAGATCATACCAGGCACCGTTGTCACCGATGGGGTTGTCTTCGGAGACAAGGTTCTCGGAAGAAGCTTTTTCCTTTTCTGTCTGTGTTTCGGTCTTCTTCTCTTCTTTCTTTGTAGTTGCTTCGGTTTTCGTCTCTGTCTTTTCTTCTGTTACAGTTTCTGTTGTTGCCTGGGTAACCGCCGGATCCGGGGCAGCTGTCGTTGCCGCAGGGGTCTCTTTCTTGACCGGAATCTCCGGAATATCACTGGCAAAGCCGGTCAGACTGCATCCCAGAACCAATATGACAATAAGTAGCAGTGAACAGATCTTTTTCATTGGTAACCATCCTTTACAAGTATTTGACTTTATTGATATAATTCTAAAAAACACGTGGGTTTATTGTATAATAAGTTTGCCATAAGTGCAAGGAAAACCCTTGATTAATCTTTGAGACAGGAGAGGAAAAGATGCGGCTGAGAAATGTGCGGGGATCTCGTGATCTGATCGCAAAAAGTCCATATGTGATAAAAGAACCGGAAAAGTATCGTGGGAAATGGAAAGCTTTCTACGAAGATGAGAGGCCTCTTCATATAGAGATCGGCATGGGCAAGGGGAAGTTCCTCATGGAGCTTGCCCGAAAGAATCCCGGGATTCACTATATCGGTATTGAGAAGTTTTCCAGTGTGCTGGTGAGAGCACTGGAGAAGATGGAGGAAGCCCCTCTGGAGAATGTCCATTTTCTCCGCATGGACGCAGAGCGTATCACCGATTGTTTCGGACCCGGGGAAGTGGGGAAGATCTATCTGAATTTTTCCGATCCCTGGCCCAAGGAGAGGCATGTGAAGAGGAGACTGACATCGGTTCCCTTCCTGAAAAGATACGGACGAATCATGGCACCGGGTGCCAGTCTGGTCTTTAAGACCGACAACCGGGACCTATTTATATTTTCACTTAAGACAGTACCCGAAGCTGGTTGGTTCATGGAAAAACAGACCTTCGATCTTCACCACAGTGAATATAAAGAAGGCAACATCATGACAGAGTATGAAGAAAGATTTGTAGAGAAAGGAGTACCGATCTGTATGATGGAGATTCACCCTGGCTATCTGCTGGCCAGTGACCTGGATGGGACAATGATGAGAAATGATTCGAAGCTGTCGGATTATACGAAAGATGTTCTGAGAAGAGCCATTCAACATGGTGTTGAGTTCCTGCCCACCTCGGGAAGGAGCTACCGGGCCGCCTATGATGCCATCAAAGATATCGAAGGCATTCGATATTTCCTGGGTGGTAATGCCAGTGTGATTACGGATGTCAGAACAGAGGAGATTCTTAAACAGTGGATCATTCCCACAGAGGTGGCTTACAAAATATATCGTCTCATCCTGGATATGGGAGGATATGTGGAAATGTACTGTGAGAATGACGTTTATGTGGATAAAGGCCGGATTCCCATTGCCTACGAATCGCCATTACCGGTTCCCTTTCTGGACAGTTTATTAGAGACTGTCATTCGGGTTCCTTCTATAGATCTGATGATCCGCCGGGGAATCATGAAGGTCAACAAGATGCATATCATTTTCCCGGATTCCGGGGACAGGCTGGTACTGGCAAAAGAGCTTAGCCGCTTAAAAGAGGTCCAGTTCGCCTATCCCACAAACAACAACATGGAAGTTTTCCCGGCCGACTGTAATAAGGACGTGGGGATGGAATATATCAGGGAGCTTTTGAACATCGAACCGGAACACACAATCGCCATGGGAGACAGCAATAACGATAAAGCGATGGTGGAATATGCCGCCCTGGGTATCGCTGTGGCCAATGCCATGGAAGAGCTAAAGGAAGCAGCGGACCTGGTGGTGGAAAGTAACGAGGAGGACGGACCGGCGAGATTTATAGATGCAAGGTTTTTGTCGGATTAGACGAATATTTGACATACAACAGCAAGGAGAAGTTTTTAGTGAAATAAGAAGGAGGAGCAGAGAATGAATACAGGTGTACCGCAGGGGAAATTATATATGGAAGAATACAACCCGGAGTGGGAGGTTAACGGAAAGCAGGTCGTAGATCTTCTGAAACCGATTATTGTGAAGGCTGTCGATATCCGGCATGTGGGAAGCACCGCGGTAAAAGGAATGCTGGCCAAGCCCCTGATTGATATTGCGGTAGGGATGCGGGAGCTTGAAGATATCATGGAATATGTGGATGAGCTGGAGAAGAGAGATATTCATTATTGGGGGGAAGTGGTCCCCGGGCAGAGAGAATTCTCCATAGATGATCCCAAGACCGGTAACAGACTGGTGCATATCCACGTTGTAACCTACGAAGGACCGTCCTGGGTCCGCTATAGGGACATTACTGATTATCTTAATGCCGACGAAAAGGTGAGACGCTCTTACATTTTATTAAAAAAAGCACTGCTTTTGCGCTATGAAGACCGGCCGGAGAAATACGGACCGGCTAAGACGGTTTATTTGGATGACTTAGAGGAGGACGCAATACTATGGAGGAAACAGCAGCAATGAAGACCTTTCTTGAAGTGTTTGAAGAGTTGGCTGCAAAGAAGCCGGATCATGTGGTCATGGTGGATCAGGGAGGTTCCAGGGAGACGACTCTCAGAGAATTCCTTCTGCTGACCGGACGGGTTACTGCAAAGATTGAGTCCTGCGGTTTTCCGGAGGGGAGTTTTCTCCTGATTCACATGAGTCGGTGTATGGAATATGTGGCCGCCTATTTCGGAGCCATTAAAGCCGGTATGGCGGTGGTGCCGACCGTGTCGGATTATCCGGAAGACCGGATACAATATATCAAAGAGAACTGTGAATCACCCTTTACCATCACCGATTCATTTTTTGACGATATTACAGATTATGAACCCTCAAAAGGGAAAAAACGGGACCCGGAGAGTATTGTCTGCATGAATTACACTTCCGGATCCACCGGCAGACCGAAAGGGGTCTACTATAGTATGCGCTGCGTAAGCAGGAGCATTGAGAGAGCACAGCAGCTTTTTGAAGGACTTGATCAGGTTGTCACAGCGGCATCTGCTTCTCTGGCTTTCGCAGCCATGTGCCACGATTGTCTGGCACCTATGGCAAAGGGAGGAACTGTTCATCTGCTGAGTGATGAGATCCGTAAAGACGTAAAATTAATGATGCAGTACTATGAAGAGCATCAGATTCGCTGCGGTAATGTCAGTCCGGGAATGCTTCGGTTTTTTAAACACACCCCCGGACTTCAAAGGGTTCTGACTACCGGAGAAAGGGTAATCAATGCCTATTCGGATGAACATGAGATCTGGTGTGTTTACGGGTTGACGGAAGCCTACACAGCCGTCTCCTATTTTAAGATTGATAAACCCTACGAGAATACTCCGATTGGAAAGCCTTTCGGCGGAGTGGTCATGGAGATTCTGGACGAGGACGGTCATGAAGTGCCTGATGGCGAGGAGGGTGAGATCTACGTAACCTGGTATCTGTCGGAAGGATATTATAAGATGCCCGAAGAGACGAAGAAAAATTTCCTTGACCTTGGAGGCGGGATGCGTCGCTTTGCCACTCACTACCGGGCTTATCGGGATGAAAATGGAAATATCGTATATGTCAACCGCAAGGACTGGATGGTGAAGATTAACGGTCAGCGTGTCGAGCCTTTCGGAATAGAAGCGGTAATCTCTTCCCTGCCCTATATCAGCAATTGCGTTGTTAAATGCTTTTCGGAAGGAAACGAATCCCCCTGGCTGTGTGCCTACTATATTGAAGAGGAGGCAGCTGCTTTAGAAGAGCCGGTCAAAGACGACGGCATGTCCACAGGAGACCGGATCCGGGAGGACATATCGAAAACGCTGCCGCCTTACATGATTCCGGCTTTCTATGTGAGGGTGGACCGGTTCCCGACGACAGTCTCCGGCAAGATTGACCGCAATAAACTGGATCCGCCGGAGAGGACCACTTTACAGCATGTTTACACGCCTCCGGAAAATGAGACCGAGGCAGCTCTTTGCCATGCCATGGAGCAGGTGCTCGGAATAAAACCCCTGGGCAGAAATGATGACTTCTTTCTGCTGGGAGGAGATTCTCTCAGTGTGCAGGAACTGATTACTGTTCTGGACAGTGACCGGCTGCGTGCAGCGGAAGTGGTTTCCGGGAAAACCCCGGCAGGAATCGCTGCCCTGATGGAAGAGGGAGAAAGCCTGGATGTGAGTGATGAAGCAGCCAACCGGGAGAAAAAATATCCTCTGACCAGATATCAGCAGCATTATTATAATTACTGTAAATATGCCGGCAATATTGTGCTGGGCAATACACCGGTCATGCTGGGTTTCAAAAAAGGTGCTTTTGAAGCCGGGCAGCTGGCGGAAGCAATGAAAAGGGTTCTTACACATCATCCGGCCTATACCACCCGGATCACCGGCAGAGAAGAGGGAGGACCGATGCAGCGGTTTGTGCCGGATTCTATCTCTGTTCCTGATGTGGCCTGTATTGGCAAAGAAGAACTGGAGAAAAAGAAAGGATCTCTGGTGCAGCCCTTTGTGCTGGACGATCAGCCCCTTTACCGGTGCCGGATCTTTTCAACGCCGGAGATGGAATGGATTTTCCTGGATACTCATCACATTATCGCAGATGCCTCCTCTCTTGATATTCTTGAGAGGGACCTGATTCTGACTCTGAAGGGAGAGGAACTGCCGGAAGATTACTACGCTTCCTGGCTGAATCAGATCACAGGGATGGAGAAGAGCGCGAAAGACGTGATTTTACCGGATGATACTTACGACAGATATCCCGCTTTTGACCGGGAAGGATCAGGATGCCTGACCCAGACTATTGATGTGCGTTTGAAGGGAAGTGTCAGCAGCTGTCATAAAAAAGCGGAAAAGAGAGGGACCACACTCCCCGAGATGCTTCTGGCTGCCGGACTCAGAGCCATCGGAAAATACAATAAGAGCAGTAAAGTATGTGTTAACTGGATTTACAGCGGGCGGGACATGAAGATTAAGCAGGATATGGCCGGTCTTCTTCTGTCGGCCATGCCGGTTCCGGTGGATCTGTCTGATCTGCCGAACAAAAACAAACTGCTCGGAAAGATCCGGGAAATTAATCAGCACAATATGAAGTTCAGCAGTCTCTCCCTCGGACACCGGGGAGGGCAGCCTGTGAAAGATGATACGATGACGGTTAATTATATCCCTTACAGCTCCCGGAGCGGGGAAAATGACACTGTCATCAGGAGGGAATCTCTGATAAACAACAATACCGCCAACTCCAACGTCTTTTATGTGATTGCTCAGGAGTCTGCTCCGGAAGAGGGCTTTGATCTTCGCTTTAAGTTCAATACCGCTGTGTACGAGAAGGAAAAGATGGAACAGTTTGTAAAGATTTATATGAAAGAACTGGCCCTTGGGGACTATGATGTTGTGGGGGAAGTCTGATGAAAAACAGTTTGCACAGACTCTGGAAATACTCCGGGAAATATCGCTATATAATGATTCTCCTTCCCTTTGTGCTGCTGGCTCAGGTGGCGCTGGAGGTCTGGGTCCCTTATCTTATGGGAGATATGATGGATCGGGGTATCTATGCAAAGTCGATGAATGTCATTATGAAACAGGGTGTTCAGATGGCTCTGGCTTCCATTGGAATGATGATAACCGGTCTTCTTACCAGCAGACTGATTTCCCTCTGGGCTGCCGGCGTGACCCGGAATGTCAGGGACAGTCTTTTCCAGCAGGTGCAGAAGCTCGCTTTCACCGATACTGACGAGTACGGGACAGCAGCAATTCTGACCCGGATGTCGGTGGATATCAATCACATGAAAAAGGGGCTTGGGATGTTCCACTCCCTGCTGCGCAGCCCTATGATGGTCATCGTGACGGTGGTCGTAACAGTAAAAGCCTACCCCCAGGCATCCTGGATCTTTTTGTTAGGCGCAGGAGGCTTCGTGGTGGTCAACATTTTCGTGGTAAATTTTGCAATTCGCCATTACCGGCTGATGTTCCGGCGCTATGATGAGGTCAATG
>CACXGS010000135.1 GCA_902767195.1 uncultured Lachnospiraceae bacterium
ATCTTCGCTCTGATAATCGGGGTCCGTCTGATCTTCCTTGCTTATGACGGCAAGATCCTCCGCCATCCCTGTCTGCTCTGTCTCATTCCTGTGATTCTTTTCATAATAATCATCATAGGGATGATCAAAAGAAAGCATCTTGCGGCCTCCGCAGGAGGAACACAGTAACAGGGCAGAGAGGACAGCCAGAAAAAGTAAATATTTGTTTATGCTTCTCATCAGCGGTACATTTCCCTCCATTCCAGATCTCCCCGCTCCAGGCCCTTGACCAGCAGTTCCGCCGTGGCCAGATTCGTGGCAACAGGAATATTATGAACATCACATAGATGGATCACATCATAGATACTGGGTTCATCAGACCCTTTATCATCCGGACTTCTTAAAAAGATGACCATGTCTATCTGATTATTCTCAATCTGGGATCCCATCTGGGCAGAGCCTCCCAGGGCGCCGGCAAGATATTTATGAACGGTGAGATTGGTCACTTCCTCGATTAGTCTTCCTGTAGTAGCTGTTGCATATAATTCATGTTTGTTCAGTATTCCACGGTAGGCAATACAGAAATTCTGCATCAGTTTCTTTTTTTCGTCATGTGCAAGTAATCCTATGTTCATAGACACCTCCTAATATCGTCTCTGCAAACCGATGTTTAATACCATACCGATCCCTCCCATCAGACTTAAAAGGGACGTCAGTCCATAGCTGACAAAGGGGAGCGGCAATCCGGTATTCGGAAGCATTGCAGTGGCAACACCGATGTTAATAAATGATTGAAAACCGATCAGTGCTGCCATCCCGACACAGATTAGTTTTCCGCTTATATTTCTGGCCCAGTAAGCCGTTTTCAGGCATTCTATCACGATAACCAGGTAGAGGCCGATGATGATCATACTTCCTATGAAGCCCATCTCCTCTCCTACGACAGAAAAAATAAAGTCTGTCTGCTGCTCCGAGACCAGACCGGATTCTGTAACCGTAACTGATACATCGGAAATGGTGTTGTTTTTGAGTCCCTTCCCGTAAAGCTGCCCGGAACCAATGGCCATCACGGAATTATCCTGCTGGTAGGCTGTGGAACTGGCATACTTTGAAGGATTGAAAAAGGTCATGATCCTCGTCACCTGATAATCTTTCAGGAGGATCTGGTTGGGTGTCTGAATATACCAGAGAAAAAGAACACTTAAGGGCACCATAATCAGAAAAGCATTACGGATCAGTTTCGCATTCAGGTTACCCACAAAGATCACCGCCGCCAGCACCAGACAGATATCCATAGTGGTGGAAAGGTCCGGCTCCGCAAGGATCAGGAGGATGGGGACTGCCAGAAGACCGGCCAGTCTCATCAGAACTTTCGGCTCATTGAAATCATCTTCATGTTCCTGAATATAAACCGCCACAAACAATATCAGAATAATCTTTGAAAACTCTGAAGGCTGCATCCTGGTGAATCCCAGGTTGATCCATCTCTTTGCACCGCCCACGCGAACGCCGATAATCTTTACGAGAACCAGCATCAGAATATTGATAATATACAGGATCTGGCTGAAGCCGCATATGTAATTGTAATTAACAAATGTCAGAACCAGCATGACCACCGTGCAGAACAACAATCCTGAGATCTGTCTGACGGTGTAGCTGCTGTCGGCACTGCTGACAAAAACCACGCTCATGATCGTGATTGTTGTAACAGCCACCAACAGCATCCAGTTCATATTACTGAGCTGATATTTCTGTTTAAACATGACGCCTCCGAAGTCTGTACGCCGTAAAAAGAGAACGGCGGAAAGATTATCGTTTCGGTTTCATTTCCTTGATCGGTATATTGGCATAAATCGCCGGCACATTTCCGTTGTTGCCGCTGGACTCGGTCTGAGTAATCTGGATGTCCAGGCCGTTGGTATCAATCTCTACATATTTGGAGATTACCTGGATAATGTCGTTTTTGATCATCTCCATGGTCTCAGGAGAACAGTTGGCACGGTCGGAAACCAGCACAAGTTTTAAACGATCCTTCGCGGTATTTCCGGAAGGTTTTCTTTTGAAAAAAGCATCAAAAAAGCCCATAATATCCTCCTTTTAGTAACCTCTCCTGAAGAGTTTGGCAAGGCGTTTAAAGAAGCCGTCCGACTGGAATTCCATAAAAGGCACTTCCTCGCCTGTCACTCTGCGGCAGATATTCTCATAAGCTTTTCCGGCCTGAGAATCTGTCCCAACAACAGGAACACCCATATTGGTAGCTACAATGATCTCCTCATCATCCGGCACGATACCGATCAGGTCAATGGCAAGGATATCCATCACATCATCAACGGAGAGCATATCTCCGGCTTTCACCATATCCATACGGATCCGGTTAACCACAAGATGTATCTTTTTAAAATCATTAGCGCCCAGGAGACCGATAATACGGTCGGCGTCCCTGACCGCTGACATTTCGGGAGTAGTTACCACAAGCGCTCTGTCTGCTCCTGCGATAGCATTCTGGAACCCCTGTTCGATTCCGGCAGGACAGTCCAGAATAATATAGTCAAACTCATCCCTGAGACTGTCCGTCAGCTCCTTCATCTGCTCCGGGGAAACCGAGGATTTATCTCTGGTCTGGGCAGACGGCAGCAGGTAGAGATCCGGATAATTCTTATCCTTGATCATAGCCTGTCTGGGGCGGCAGTTCCCTTCCACCACGTCCACCAGATTATAGACGATCCTGTTCTCAAGGCCCATAACGACATCGAGATTACGCAGTCCGATATCGGTATCGATCAGAACAACTTTCTTACCAAGCTTCGCAAGTCCTGTTCCGATGTTGGCAGTGGTGGTTGTTTTCCCCACCCCGCCTTTGCCTGATGTAATTACGATCACTTCACTCATTTGTCATATCTCCTTCTATAAGTATTCTAAAACTGTTTTATCTGATAAACCGTATATTATCTGCTGCTGATCTCATTGATCAGAGACCGGTCAATCTTCTCAATACATATATTCTGCCCTTCTACAAAAGCCATCCGGGCATCCATCTCCTGCTGCTTCTTCTTTTTGAGGAGCTTTCTGTCCCTTTTGCCGCCGGAATCCGCGCTGCGGGCAATCAGGTCACCGATCTGTATCTGCATGGGTTCCATATTCAGGGCTGCGACAATGGCTTCCCTGTCTGCGGGGTATCCTGCATAGACCGTTCCTTTCAGGCTGCCCAGAACAACAACATTTCCACCGGCTATGATCTGGGCACCGGGATTCACATCTCCCAGGATCACAAAGCTGCCATCCACCTCAATCTTCTGACCGGACCGGAGGATTCCTCTGTAAAACTGCCCGTGTTTGCCTACTTCATCTTCAGGGAATACCGGTCCTTCTCCCCTGACCGGAGGAACCGGCTGATCCGTCCCCGCGTCTTCTGTCTTCGGATCCCCGCTCTTTTCGGGTACTTCTGTCTCTCTCCGGGAAGGCTCCGGCCTGAGACGGTCTTTAGGAGTTCCGTCTTTCTTTCTTCCGGGAGCAAGACCGGAGGGATCCAGAAAACCATTCTGAAACAGTTCCATGCCGGATAGTGCTCTGGCAAATCTGGTCTCCTCAGCCTGAGCACCGTCGATCACATAACAGATCCTCAGACTGCTTTTCTCGTGGATCCGGTCCACCAGAATATCCGTCTCATCTTCTGACAGGTCTCTGCCGGTGAAGCTTACCGCAACCGGCCTGTCCGGATCAAAAAAACCAGAGGAGGCCTGAAATTTCTTCTCAACTTCGGAGAGAAGCACTTCAAAGTCGAGATCAGGATTCAGTACGATCTGAAATCCGTATTTATTTCCTTTGATCACTACAGAACTTTTCATAAATCCTCCTGTCTAGTCATGGCTGCCATCGGATCCTGTCGGAATCAGAGCTTTCTTTCCTTTTTGTTCTTTCTCATCCGCTTTTCCAAAATAATAGCGGTAAATGTCCCTGGCGATCTCTGCCGCATTCGATGACGTATACCCATTGGGGACAACCACAGTCATCGTGATATCCGGCGCATCGTGAGGTGCATAAGAAATAAAGAGGGCATGGTTGGGACGATTCTTATTCTCCTGGGCGGTTCCCGTCTTTCCGGCCACCTTCAGGCCCTGACCCTTGAACAAGAAATTAATAGAGCTGTGTCTGCCGTAGACCACGTCTCTCATACCGGTCTTGATCAGGAAAAATGTATTATCGTCAACACTGTCAATCTTATCCTCCACCCGTCTCCGGAATTCCTTGATCACATTCCCTTCGTCGTCCTCGGTTTTTTCCACAAGGGACAGACGCAGAAGATTGTCTTCATTCACCAGAGAAGTAAGGTATCTGGATATCTGACTGGGGGTGTAACTGTGTGTACCCTGGCCGATCGCGGAACGGACCGCATCCTCGTCGGATATCCTGGGCTCGTATTCCGTGATCTCAATACCGGACTTGCGGTCCAGGCCGTAGAGCTCGGCATATTTCTTTAATCGTCTCAGACCTTTTTCACTGTTGTAATTGCCATCTTCCATACCAAGATTGTATCCCATCTGGTAGAAGAAGAAGTTGCAGGAGACCGCGATGGCCCCGCTGACATTCAGATTGCCGTGGGTACTTGGATAGATCCAGCATTTGGCATTCGGCGTGATCTTGTCAAAGACGCCGGTACATTTCTCATAGGTATCCGCTGTAGCAATGCCTTCCTCAAGAACCGCTGTAGCCGAGATCGGCTTAAAGGTGGAACCCGGCGCTGTCCTTGTCTGAGTACACCGGTTCAGCATGGGAGAAGACTTGTCCATATTCAGGATCGAATAATATTTGGAATCTATACCGTTGGCAAGCTTATTATTGTCATAGCTGGGATAGGATACCATGGCCTTTATCTTCCCGTTGTCCGGATCGGTGATGATCACGGACCCGGAGCATGGGTCTAAAGCCAGCTGGGCCGGCGTGATATCGATATCCTCAATTTTCCTTCTCATAAAATCATAAGCGGACAATTCGTCACGGTAAAGATTCTTGTAATCATCATCCTTTTTCCGATCCAGGACACCCTGGCTGAAAAGGAGAAGACAAACCCGTTTCCCGCTTAAGGTTCCCTTCCGAATCAGGTATTTGTAAAGAATCTTGTCAAAATCCTCTTCCTGCTTCAGACGTTTCGTCACATAGGAAACCAGTTCCTTGTATATTTTATTTGCATCATAATAATCGGAACGGATGTCAAAAGAAGTAATATCGATCCACTCATTGTTGACAGCAGTCCGCAGGAAGGTCCTCATACTGATGGTTCCGTTCTTCCATTTCTGGAAAACAGGATCATCCTCGCTGATCATGGATGTGATGATGATCTCATCATCTACCAGCATATTATAAACATATTGCAGATATTCCTGACGTTCCGAAGACAGATCCTCCATGGTCTTTGTGCCTTCCATCAGGCTCTGTTTTATCTGCTGAAGCACTGTTTTTCTCTTCTTTTTATAGAGATTATAAACCTGCTCCTCCGTGGCGGTAGCATTTTTCCTGGAGAAGCGGGAGATATCGATGATATTATTCTCGAACAGGGCATAATAAACGTCCTTGATCGGAATCTTCAGATCTTTTCCCGCATCGTCTGAGGTAGTCAGATGAGCCAGGATAATTCCCGCCAGTCGTCTCTCCAGAATGTTATATGCATACTTCTGAAGGTTGGAGTCAATGGTCAGATATATATTATTTCCGGCGTCGGCTTTCGTGGTCTTCACCACTTTGATCACCTTGCCCAGATTATCGACCAGCACCTGCTGTTCGCCCTTGGTGCCCTGAAGCTGAGCTTCCATGGATTTCTCGATACCGGTCTTTCCTACCACGTCATTGGACTCATAGGACCCGCCATTCTCATTCATCTCCACCAGCTCATTTTCCGAAATCACCCCGGTATAACCGATGATTCCCGCAAAATATTTGGAATCCTTATACTTGCGCAGAGAATCCGCCTCAATGGCAACCCCCGGAAACTCCTCAATAGATTCCGACAGAGCAGCAATGCTTTTCTCGCTGATGTTGGTGGCCACTGTAATAGGCTTGGTCTGGGAATAACGATTCATATAAAGATCAAAGCGAATCGACATGATCTTCAGAGTATCTTCTCTGGAATAGTCATCCGAGATTCCAAACATAGAGCCGCTGCCGGTGGGGCCGTCCTTGCCGGTCCTCAGATATTCATAGACCGTCTCCGGATTGGAGTTAAGCCAGCCTTCTGCCCGCTCACGATCCTCTCCCGTCAGACTGTCGAAATTCGCGATAGCAAAAACATCCTTTTTAAACCTGGTCAGGGAGGCTCCGGACAGGGTAAACTTCAGCTTTCCCTTCCGGTTCATGGTGATGGGGAGATCCAGAGGCACCTCGTCTCCGTTCTTCTCCAGCAAGTTGATCAGACGAATAATATTACTATTCAAAACATCATTGGTCGTC
>CACXGS010000136.1 GCA_902767195.1 uncultured Lachnospiraceae bacterium
CGGCGCAGCTGCACTTGTGGCAATATCCGATATCGTTGCAGAAATATAGAGGAAATAACGCTTCAATTGTTGTATAATATACGCGTATTATTATTTTTATCGAAACGATTGGAGAACGACTGGCATAGCTTAGCTCTTTGCGAGGAATCAGAGCATGAAAAAAACTGTAATTATTATTGTCAACGTGGTCATCATGGTTGCCATATTGAGCTTCGTTGTTTTATATTCCGGATCTGAAAGTAAGAATTCATATCAGAGACAGATAGAACATTTCGAAGACACAACGGTAACCATGGAGCATGTGACAGAAAATTATATGGAAGGCGAGCAGAGAATCTGCGATATATGGGCACGCTATATCAACAGCAAGTCTATGACAATGGAAGAGGCTGCCGATTATATCCGTACTTCTCATGTGCTTGATAACACCTCGGCTCATCTGATTTCTCTCGATACACTGACAGGGATATCTACACGTCCGAAACAGGGCACAGACGATGACTATGCTGTCTCATATAAAAGAGTAGCCCTTTTGGAAGACACCGACTGGATCAATGAAACAGGTAAGTCGATCAATATAACCCGTGCTTATACCAACCCGATGAATGGCGAGCAGTCTCTGGCTTTCTGTAACCTTGTTGAACTGAATGATCCAGAAAGTGAAACGACCGAGCCTGCAGTACTGCTGCGTGTTATTCCAATATCGATGCTGGAACAGAAATGGGTATTCCCGCAGACAGAACTTGTGAATGCGGAATTATCCATGATCGATGCAAACGGCGATTATATCCTTAAGGGAGACAGTTTTAAGAATTCCAGCTTTTTTGAGTTTTACAAATCTTATAATTCAACAGATCCTAAATCATCAAGCGAATTGTTTAATAAGATCACGTCATCGACAGGTTCTGTTTCAATGATCGACTCGCACAAACAGGAGTGCATACTTGCATTTACACCTGTTTCGGCTTCTGCCGGCTGGACGATGTTGGGCCTCGTGCCATCGAAGGATCTCGATGTAGATACTGAAAACTGGCTGTTGATTGGGCTTGTTTCTCTTGGATTGCTTATTTTGTTCCTCTTTGACTTGCTCAGTATACTCTACTTCAACAAGCGACTTCAGATCGCTGCCAGAGAAGCTGAGTCTGCGAACAAAGCCAAGACAGATTTTCTTTCTACGATGTCTCACGATATCCGCACGCCTATGAATGCTATTATAGGACTGACGACTATTGCTGAGAAGAATCTTGGGGATGTGGAGTCGACAGGGGAAAGCCTTCGTAAAATCAGCCTTGCAAGCAATCATCTGCTGACATTGATCAACGACATTCTGGATATATCGAAGGTGGAAAGCGGAAAACTCAAATTGAGTCCTCTGTCGTTCTCCATTGTAGAAACGGTTGAGAACCTTGTAACTGTTTCACAGCCGATGATCAAAGAAAAGAATATTGAATTCAGCTTCCACACTAATCAGATTGAAAAGGAATATCTATATACCGACCAACTTCGTCTGAATCAAATCTATATCAATATTCTCTCCAACGCTATCAAATACACAGAACCAGGTGGACGTGTCAGTGTAGAACTGCGTCAGGAACAGAGTGACAAGCCAGGATGCGTACGGCTGACATATGTCGTGGCGGACACGGGCATCGGAATGAGTCCGGAATTCATGGCAAATATGTATCAACCTTTCTCGCGTCAGATAGATAGCCGTGTAAACAGTATTCAGGGAACAGGTCTTGGTCTGGCAATTACAAAGCAAATGGTCGATCTGCTTGACGGAACGATAGACTGTCAAAGCGAACAAGGAAAGGGGACGGTCTTCACCGTCGTGCTGGACATTCCTGAAGCCGACAGGCAGCGGGAAAATATGCAACTTGATTCCGTTGATATTTTGATCGTTGATGACGACGAGACGATGCTTGAGATAACTGTTGACACTCTTGAGTCTCTTGGTGCATCTGCAGAGCAGGCACGAAACGGACTAGAGGCGCTCGGCATGATTGAACACAGGCATCTTGCCGGTAAGGATTACAATGTAATCCTTATTGATTGGAGAATGCCGGAAATAGATGGACTTGAGACGATTAGGCGCATCCGCTCCGAGATAGATGCAGATGTTCCGATTTTGCTGATGTCCGCATATGACTGGTCGGATATCGAAGATAAGGCAAAAGAAGCGGGTGCTGATGGTTTTGTAAGCAAACCGCTATTCCGTTCTACGCTCTATGATAAAATCAACAGTCTTATAGGAAAAGAGTCCGGGTCCTCCGTACCGGAGGATGATTATTCCGACCTTCAGGGACTGCATATTCTTGTAGCCGAGGATAATGATATCAACTGGGAAATCATATCCACAATACTTGCCATGTACGGAATCTCTACCGACCGTGCAGAAAACGGGCGGATTTGTGTTGATATGATGCGTACGGCCGCGGAGGGCAGTTACGAACTGATCTTCATGGACATACAGATGCCGGAAATGAATGGTCTTGACGCGACCAGAACGATACGCGGACTGGAGGATTCATGGGCAGCTTCTATTCCGATAATTGCGATGACGGCAGATGCATTCTCAGAAAACGTCACGAAGTGTTTGGACGCAGGAATGAATGGACATATCGCAAAGCCTATAGATATTAAACTAGTTATTAAGGAAATCCGAAGGATCAAAGATGAAGGAGGAAAATTATGAAAAAGATGATGTACATGCTTTTGGCTTTGGTAATGATCGTGTGCATGTCCGCATGCGGTTCAGAGAAGCAGGAAGCAGCGACTGAGGAAGGCTTCAGCCCGTCACTGGACACTTCGACCGACTGCCATATTACCGTAGCCGGCGGTTACGACAATTTTGAAGCTCTGGAAGCTGAATTTGACAGTTTTAATAAATATTATCCCAATGTGGAATTGATGTTCACAAAGGTGGATGATTACAACAATATGATTGGTATGGTCCTGGATGGAAATGATGCCCCTGACATCTACGTCAATTACTCTTGGATGTATGGCCGCGATCAATATAAATCCGCCATCGATCATGCCGAGGATCTGGCCGATTCTGAGCTGGGTCTCGATTTAGACTGCATACGCAGCAATATTATGCTGAAAACGAGCGACGGCACTCTTCCGATGGTTCCGGTTTTTGCGAACACATATGGTATGCTTGTAAACAACAGTCTTTTTGAAAAAGAAGGCCTGAGTGTCCCAACGACCTATGAGGAAATGGTGGAAGTATGTAATGCATTCCGTGAAAAGGGTTATGAAAACCCGATGATGGGATTCTCCAAAGAGGAAACAACATCGCTCTTCACTTTGACAGCGTATCCGTTCTTCTGCGAAACCGTAGCGGATGATGCAGAAGCAGTCGAAAAACTCAATGCTCTTGACCCTTCCGCCGGCGAGTATATGCGGCCGACACTTGAAAAGATGGAGCAGTTCCTGAACGACGGCTGTGTGAATCTTGACGCCTGCGCAGAGATTGAGGATAACTACGAGGCTGTAATTCTTCGCTTCTTTGAGGGCGACGTACCAATGATGCTTTGCTCTGGAGATACCGTATCCGGAACGAAGAAACGAGAAAGCCAGTCTGAGGCGTTTATCGCTAATCCATTTGAATACACATTCGCCCCTATTCCTATTTCAGATGAAGGCGTCAGCTTCCTTGACATGCCGAATCTGCAGTTCTCTGTTAACAAAGACAGCGCCAATCTGGATATGGCAAACGAATTCATGCGGTTCCTGATCACGCCACAGGAACTGAACAATATGGCGCAGAACAAGGGTCTCATGTCACCGACAAAAGATCTGTCATTTAACAGCATGTATGCTGCATTCGGAAAAGTTCCGGAGTCCCGTGTCCTGTCGCCTGAAGAAATCGGATTGACAGATGATGCTGTCATACAGTTAAGACAGGCTGTTTTTGGAGTTGGAACAGGTGAAATGACCATAGATGAGGCCATCGATAAGTTTGGCACTTACACACAATAAATATCCGGCTTTCAATATATAAATACCAATTCAAATGAGAGACTTATTAAAAGACAAACAAATGAGAAATCTTTTTCTCTTCCTGCTTGCGCTGAATGTTGTGGTGATTGGCATCTCAGGATTCGTCAGGTGGGACACATACGCTTTGTCGCCGGATGGGAAACACATCGAACAGGCCTATGCGGTCAAAGCAGGCGAGCACCTTCTGGGTTATACACCAACGGAAATAGAAGCCGAGGAAGCAGTGAAAGATATTATCGATGAATATGTTGGCGATATGGTTCTGACGGAAGGCAAAACCAATCTTGACATTCAGTATGAGAAGCTACAATTCGGCAAACACCTGCAGACCCAGGATGGGAAGGATATTGCTAAGCAGGTATTAACAGACTC
>CACXGS010000137.1 GCA_902767195.1 uncultured Lachnospiraceae bacterium
AGGCCGGATACGGAGATTCCGCAGGAATCGGCAATTATTCCTGAGACATCCTATGATATCAGTTCCGGAACTTCCATGGCTGCACCGGCATGTGCGGGAGCCTATATTGCTTACGCTGCCAGTCATCCCATAAAAGACGGTCAGTCCCCCTCAGAGTATGCTTTGGAGAACAGAGCAGGATTCCTTTCCTGTGTAACAAGAACCCCGGAACTGAAGGATAAATGTGCTACGGGAGGATTCATTGACCTCACACATATGGGTGAAATAAATCCTGTGATAACCGATGCAGTCTGTAATATCGAGAAGGAGACCTTGACCTTATACGGCCGGAACCTTAATGATGGATATAGCCTTCGATATAAGAAACTTGAAGATAAGAATGGGAATGAGATAAAGCTGCCCTCTGATGGAATGGAGCTTCATTTTAAAGAAGACGGGACAGAGATTGAGATTAGTAATGCGAAATCTCTGTTTGGAAGATACGTTGAATTCCTGCTTTATGATAAGGATAACCCGCGGGCTTCGAATACCTTTTTCCTTGTAAAGGGACAGAAGCATCTGAAAGAAGTATGTCGGGAGGAGTATAAGATAAGACTTGGTGAAGAAGTGGCTGATATTAAGGACAGGAAGCTGTTTACAGATACAAAGGGACAGACACTCTACGGATTTGAGCCGGAAACCGGCATCCTTTACAGATATAATGGAAGCCAGTTCAGCAAGTTCCAGGACACTGATCTGAGGCAGGCCGCTCTTACCTTTATCACGAAAGAAAAAGATATTGATAATTATGACAGAGTCAATAATCTGAACATCAAGCTGGAAAGAATCACTGATCCGCTATGTATGGGAAACAGGTTATATCATATTGTTCATATCTCTCGAAATCAGGGAAGTGAAACCCTGGAGGGCGGTCAGGAGCAATACCACTATCTGGCAACCGCAGACTATACATCACAACACCCCAAATGGACATTTTCTGCAATCGATGATAGCTACGGGGTCTTTACATCAATGGATGGTGAAAGCAAATGTGCGGCAATGAGTGGGAAAATCTACTTAATCAGAGAAGATTACGACAATAATGATCCTAAATCTATGGTGTACAGTTATGATATTGACTCCGGAAAATGGTCCCGGGAAGCGGATATGCCGGCAAAGCTCGAAAAACAGATTGTCACGGTCAAAGATCAAAAAATGTATGTTATGCTGGGAGGCGGCTATACTGATGATTCCGGGAAGAATATGCTTTCCCGCAAAGTCTATTGCTTTGACGGTTCATCCTGGACGACAGGGAAGGATATCCCATACACCGGAAAGTACCTTTCGGAAGACAGTGAAATAGGGGCCAATGCGGAAGCAGTATGTGCTCCTGTAAAAAATGGTTTTGTTTTTATGAACTGTACGGCAGACGGCTACGGGAACACTTTCCTGTATGATCCGGACAGTGGGGAATGTCAGCCCCTTTATTACACCATCAATGATTTCAAAGCAGATTTGCTGGACAAGACTTCTGCAGTGGAAACAAAAGAAGGAATCTATTATATCTATGAATACTTTGATGGTGCCGACACAGGTTATGTTATGTGTCTTCTTCCAAGGGACAGCGGCACATACCAACCCAGCTATCCGGAGTCTCTGCCGTCAAATAAGGCCAGGCTGAATAAAACTTCTGTCAGCCTGAAAGCGGGGAAGACGTTCCGCTTGAAAGTCAGTAACGGAAAAGTGGTGAACTGGACCTCATCCAATGGGAAAGTGGCTAAGATCAAAAATGGTAAGATTATTGCACTTAAGAAAGGGAAAACGACAATCTATGCTAATCTGAAGGACGGAACCTATTTAAAATGTAATGTCAAAGTCAAAACTTCCCCCAAACTTTCTGTTAAGAGCCTTAAAGTCAAAAAAGGAAAAACCAAAACAATCAAAATCAAAGGGAAAGCTCCGGGCGTGAATAATGTTTATACAAAAACAAAATATGCCAGGATTCTGTCTAAGAAGAACGCGGTAAAGATCAAGGTGAAAGGATTAAAGAAAGGAAAAACGATTCTCAAAATTAAAGTCAACGGGGTTGTGCTGAAACTGAAAGTGATCGTGAAATAAGAGGAGGGGTGCCTGGCACCTCTCCTCTTTACTTATCGGAGAAATATACAGTGATCGTGGTTCCTTTGTCCGGCTGGCTTTCCAGGGATACGGAAGCTCTGTGCAAAGAAGCAATATGTTTTACGATAGCCAGTCCCAGACCGGTTCCTCCGGTTTTGCGGGACCGGCTTTTGTCTACCCTGAAAAAGCGTTCAAAGACTCTTGCCTGAAGTTCCTCCGGAATTCCTATACCATTGTCACTGACACACATGCTTTTATCTTTTACAAAAACATGGACATAACCTCCCGGCTTATTGTAGCGGATTCCGTTATCGCACAGATTGTAGATGAGTTCCTCTACCATATCCCGGTTGGCCTGAATGGTGGTCGGCTCTCCCTCCATCGAGAGGTTGACTCCGAGGCTCTCAGCTTTCACTTCAAGGCTTTCCACGCAAACTGCCGCCACTTCATAGAGATCCATTTCTTCCGTCTCTACATCCTCTTCCCTTGTAACGTCAATTTCGGAAAGACGTAAAATATCATTGATCAGTGAAAGGAGACGGCTGGAATTCTTGTAGATCTCGCCGGCAAATTTTCGAATGTCTTCATCGGCTACCAGACCGTTTTCCATCAGTTCGGAATACCCGGAAATAACAGTCAGGGGAGTCTTCAGCTCGTGGGAAATGTTGGCTGTGAATTCCTGCCGCATATTGGCATGTTCCATGATGTCTTTATGCTGCTGCTGTATGTGGGACAGGATCGGATCCAGCTCCACATAAGGGCTGTGATACTGAGGATTGTCCATATTATTGACAAGGGTTTCAACCGGACCCAGAAGGCCCATGGTCAGCCGCCGGCTGGTGACATAGCAGATTACCAGCAGTACGGCAGCAGAGAGGATGATCAAAGGCAGAGCCCGGTAAAAAATGTGAAAAATACTGTAGGATTCCCGGGCGGTCCTCAGAACACTGCCATCCCTTAACAGGATCGCATAGTAATAATTAGTCCGGTGAATGGTCTCCGAAAGACGGACCGAACTTCCTTCGCCGGTTTTATAAGCCTGTTCGATCTCTTCCCGGTTTCTGTGATTATCCAGGTCTTTAACCTGGGCCACATTGTCAAAGGCAACACTGCCGTCCGGCCGGATCAGGGTCAGCCTGATATTATCATCATACAGGTCAGCGGCATATCTTCGCAGATTCCTGTCATCATCTATCTGTCCGTTGATGGGGATCATCTTGGAACAGATCCTCAGGTTATCCATGACTTCTTCACGGAAGACCCGGTAATAGGCCATGGTACAGAAAACTGCCGTCAGTAAAATGGCGGCAGCTGAGATTATCATGATTCGTCTGTTGATATATTGCTTCATCAAATGATTCCTCTTCCCTTACTTGGCTATATAGCCCACATTCCGGACAGTCTGAATATGCCTGCCCGAATCGCCCAGTTTTTTACGCAGGGACTTGATGTGGGCATCCAGTGTCCTGGAGCCCCCTTCATAATCCATTCCCCAGATCTGGTCCATCAGGATCTGGCGTCTCATGACGAGTCCTGCATTAACCATCAGGTATCTCAGAAGTTCATATTCTTTATAGGTGAGTTCAACCATCTCCCCGTCCGCCATACACAGCCTCTTATCCGGCTCCATAACCAGCTCCTCCAGCCTGAGACAGTCTTCCGGCTTGCTTTCATTTGTTCTTCTAAGAAGAGCCCTGACTCTTGAGACCAGTTCCATGACACCAAAAGGCTTGGTAATGAAATCATCTGCTCCGGAATCCAGACATTTGACAATGTCAATCTCCGAACTTTTGACAGTAACCATGATCACCGGCAGTTTTTCTGTTTTTGCCGATGACCGCAGCTGTTTCAGTACAAGAACACCGTTCTCATCCGGAAGCATAATGTCCAGAAGAACCAGGTCCGGCATCTCCTGTTCCAGGGTGTCAAAAAAATCTTTTGCAGTCTCAAATCCTTTAATCTGAAATCCGTTGTTCTCCAGAGCATAGGTTTCGATTTCCAGGATATTCGTGTCGTCTTCAACGATATAGATGGTTTTCATCGTCTCACCTCGTCATTATGATACCACAGACCCGTTATATTTTACAGGAAGAAGATATTTATTCTTATACTCTGCAAGCATCTTCTGGTAGCTTTCCTTGTTAAAATCCTGGGAATGTCCGTGCATCTCATCAAAAGACCGGTCGGCTTTGATTCGCTTCAAAATGTGCAGGGCCACATTTCCCGCGTGGGCACTCATCCGCTCAAAGAAATTGGCCAGATCAAAGAAAACAGCGCCGCTTTCAACGTTACAGATACCTGCCTGCAGCCTCTCGATATGATGATCCTTCATCAGATCCTGCATTCGGTCGATGGTCTCGGCAAGGGGCTCGATACATATGGCTTTCTTGCGGTCGGAATGCCGGAAAGCATCCGACAGCAGAGCCAGGGATTCTCCCGTTGCCTGGGTGATCAGATGAAGTTCTTTTTCTCACAGCTCCGAAAAGCTTAAATGGTTCTCCTCCACATGTCTGGCATCGTAGGCAATGCTCATACAGTAATCGCCGATTCGCTCCAGATTACTGATGGAGTTCAGAATCTCGGAGATGAGGAACTTGCCGTCCTCCGTCAGCCCGGAACGGTCAATCCGGATAATATAGGC
>CACXGS010000138.1 GCA_902767195.1 uncultured Lachnospiraceae bacterium
CTTTGCAGGAACAGAGACGAGATCCACTGCTTACGTAGACTTGGGTTCCGGGATATAAACAAATCGTTCGTGAATATCCCGGAACCCTTAGTCGAAGTTAGCAGTTAGCTCGGCGGGAGTGGGCAACGCCGGAGCGTCGGAATCCAACCGTCTGCCTATTGGGTTTTGCAACTATGTACAACTTTGACATTAGTTTTATTCTATGAAGCGCGATACTCCTCCGGAATATCTTCCTCATCCCAGATGATACAATCGTATTTCTTCTGGGTTCCCATCTTGATCCCGAATCCCAGGACATTGTCCGTGGACCGCTCCAGGGAGGTCATAATAAAATCAACGGCTTCTTTGTGCTTTGCGCCTACTACATAGACATTGAAGTTCTTGGTGTATTCTCCGTTTAATACGGTGAATTCGCCGTTTTTCAGGTGTTCGTCTCTGGCAGGTGCAAGTTTTCTTTTTTCTAAAATTGTCATGATGTTTCTCCTTATGATGTAAAAAATATTTTCTTTTTTATGCCTGGGGGCTGGTGATCTTTCCGGTAATGGCAGAGCTGGCAGCGGTAGCGGGGGATCCCAGATAGATGCCCACTTTAGAAGTGCCCATTCTTCCAAGGAAATTCCGGTTGTTGGTGGCCAGGACTACTTCCCCGTCTGTGAGAATGCCGCCGGCCCTTCCGCAGCAGAGGCCGCAGCCCGGCTGGGTCACGATGCATCCGGCCTGAACCAGTGTTGTCATATATCCCTTTTCTATAGCTTCCAGGTAAATCTTCCGGCTGGCCGGAGTGATGATGGTTTTACATTTTACTGTTTTTCCTTTCAGAATTCCGGCAGCTACAGCCAGATCTTCAAGACGTCCGTTGGTGCAGGAACCGATGAAGACCTGATCAATGGGAGTTCCTTCGAGTTCTGTGACATTTTTGATGTTGTCCACCTGGGAGGGACAGGCACAGACAGGAACCAGATCCTCAGCCTGGTAAGTAAGTACCTGACAGTACTCGGCGTCTTCATCCCCATAGAGCCAGTCCACGTCAGAGAGGGCCACCTGGGAGTATTCCGCTGTCTTCTGGTCCGGGGCGAAGAGACAGCATTTGGCGCCTGCTTCCACGGCCATGTTGGAGATGGTCATTCTGGATGCTACGGACATATTGTCCACGGCAGTGCCGCTGACTTCCAGGGCTTTATAGGTGGCGCCGTCCGAGCGCAGGTCCCCCAGAAGCCGGAGGATTACATCCTTGGCAGCTACATTGGGAGGCAGCTCTCCATTGATTACTACTTTGATGGTCTCAGGTACACGGATCCAAAGCTGACCGGTGCCAAGAATGGAGGCCATCTCTGTGTAGCCGATTCCGGAGGAGAAGCATCCCACACAGCCGTAAGTGGTCGTATGGGAATCTGTTCCGAAGACAATATCGCCGGGTTTTGCATAGCCTGCTTCGGTCATCAGCTGATGGCAGATTCCGTCGGACCGGTGTACATGGACCAGTCCGTATTTGTCGGCGAAGGCATCCCCGATCTGGAAATGTCTGACATCTTCCACGGCGCTGGTGGGTACCAGATGGTCATAGATCAGAACCACTTTGTCGGTATCCCAGATCTTTTTGAATCCCATTTCCTTAAATTTATCGGCTACGAAGGGGATAAAGATATCATGGATCATGACCCGGTCTACGTTCGTGGTAACAATCTGGCCGGGAACTACTTTATCCGCTCCGATATTACGCTGGATAATTTTCTCGATTAATGTACTTCCCATAGTCAGTCCTCCTCTCTGATGCCGTTTCGCTTCTGCATGGCTTTCACCAGACCGCCGGCATTGAGGATATCCGTAAGATTATCCGGCAGAGGATGAATGGGGTAGCTGGTTCCTTTGTGTTCGATAGATTCTCCGACGGTAACGGTCAGTGTATCTCCCTCCTTTACCGCATCCTGGATCTGGTCGTTCTCAATGAGGAGAAGACCGTTGTTGATGGAATTGCGGAAAAAGATCCGGGCATAAGATTTGGCGATGACGCAGGACACCTTCAGGGCTTTGATGATTTCCGGAGCCTGCTCCCGGGAGGAGCCGCAGCCGAAATTCTTGCCGGCAACGATGATGTCCCCCTCCTGAATGGCGGAGGCCAGTTCAGGACGCAGAGGGGAGAATCCGTACTGTTTCATATCTTCCACAGTGGGGAGGGCCAGGTAGTCAGTGGGGATAATGATATCCGTATCGATATCGTCCCCAAGTACCCAGACTTTCCCGGTATATTTTTTCATGTTATGTACTCCTTTCAGACCCGGCGGACGCTTTCACACCTTGTCAGCTCCGGTAATGTATCCGGCTATGGCAGAAGCGGCGCAGGTGGCGGCGCTGGCCATATAGACCTTGGAGCTGGCTGCTCCGGAACGGCCTTTGAAGTTCCTGGTACCGGTGGTGATCAGGACTTCATTCTCGCCAATCACGCCCTGACAGCTTCCCCAGCATACCGAGCAGTTGGGATTCATGACCATGGCTCCAGCTTCTATGAGAGTGGTGATAATTCCTTCCTCCAGGGCATCGATCATAACCTGTTTGGAGGCGGGGGCGACAATAAAGCGCACTTTGGGGCTGACCTTTTTGCCTTTTACTACCTCAGCGGCGGCTCTCAGATCTTCCAGCCGTCCGTTGTTGCAGGATCCGACAAAGGCTTCGTCAATGGCGATGTGTTCTTTTTCAACTTCTGCCAGAGTGGCGAAATTATCTACGAAATCAGGACGGACAGCGACAGGCTCGATCTTGTCCAGATCATAGTCATAGACGGCTGCGTACTGCGCATCCGGATCACTGTGGAAGAGGTGAACCGCTTCGCGGCCATGCTCCTTACAGTATTCCACTACTTTCTCGTCAGGGTCGCAGATGCCGGCCTTGGCGCCTGCTTCCACTGTCAGATTACAAAGGACCATTCTCTCGTTGATGGAGAGATTGTGTTCTCCATCCCCGCCGAATTCCATGATCTTATAGTTGGCTCCGTTGGCGCCGATGTCTCCGATGATGGTCAGGATCAGGTCTCTGGCATAGACACCGGGACGCAGCTTTCCGTGGAGATTAAAACGAATGGTTTCCGGAACCATAACCCAGGAAGTACCTGTGACCATGGCATAGAGAAAATCTGTGCAGCCGACACCGGTTCCGAAGGCTCCGAGGGCTCCGTAACTGGTGGTGTGAGAGTCGGCACCGAAGATCAGCTCTCCGGGGCAGACATAGTCTTCCAGCATGATCTGATGGCAAACGCCCTTTCCTTCATAGAGACGAATACCCTGCTCATGGGCGAAATTCCTCATCTTCTTATGAGCTTCCGCGGTCTTGGGGTTCTCTGCGGGAACATTGTGGTCCATGATAAAGACCACCTTGTCGGGATCTGCCACTTTGGGGTGTTTGAGCCGGTTCATAAACATGTCAACAGTCAGGTGAGTGGTTCCGTCATTGCTCATCATCCGGTCCAGAGTCACGGTGTGGATGTCATTTGGTTTTACCGAATCAACACCTGCTGCTCTTGCGATAATCTTTTCTCCAATCGTCATTCCCATGATCAGTCCTCCTTATTCAGTGACGCGATCAGGCCGCCGGCATTCAGGATTCCCTGCATGTAGGCCGGAAGACTGGTGCATTGGTAAGTAGTACCACCGGCAGTTACGGTGCCTTCTTCCAGGTTCAGATCCGCTGTCCCGCCGTCTTCCACATGGTCATAGAGGTCTTTGCAGACGATGACCGGAAGACCGATGTTGATAGCATTCCGGTAGAAGATCCGGGCAAATGATTTGGCAATGATGGCCTTGATTCCCAGTGCTTTGAGCACGCTGGGAGCCTGCTCTCTGGAGGAGCCGCAGCCGAAGTTTTCATTGGCAACGATAAGATCTCCCGGGCCGGCCTTTTTGGTGAAATCCGGATCAAGGGACTCGAAAGTGTACTGCTTCATCTCTTCCACCGTGGGAAGAAGCAGATACTGGGATGCGATGATCTGGTCAGTATCCACATCACTGTGGAACTTCCAAACTCTGCTTTCACTCATGGGTTAACCTCCTGATTGAATATTAATGGTATATCCTGAAATTCTATTAAAGCCCTAAACCTTTGTTATTATAAGATAAAATAACAGTGAAATCAATGATGACGAAGAAATAATCTTTGACTTTATGCAGGAAAAGGAATAAAATGTTACACAGCATTTCTATGCCAGTCAGTGATGTTTGAAAATTTATATGAGAAAAATGGAGAATGAATATGGACCAATTACCCGAGAACCCCATGATGTTACTAAGTGTAATCAATACCAAGCTTCGTGATTTTTATCCGGGCCTTGACCAGCTCTGTGAGGATCTGGATATCAGCCGGGAGGAGATTACAGAGAAGCTTAAGACGGTCGGATTTGAATACAACGAGGAATTGAACCGATTCGTATAAAAATGCAGAGAAGATTCCTCATAGAGGGATATTGGGGAAAGGCCGCCTGCGTGTGCTCCGGGCCTGGGCCATATATCGCTGAGCCTCAAAGGCTGTCTCACAGAAGATAGTCATCGCTTCCACCGGATAGCGGCCTGCCGCTGTTTCCCCCGTCAGCATGATGGAGGAGGCTCCGTCAAAGATGGCGTTGGCTACATCGGAGACTTCCGCCCTGGTGGGCACCGGACCTTCTTCCATGGAGGCAAGCATCTGGGTCACCACCATGAAGGGTTTCTTTGCGGCCCGGCATACGGATGCAATCTGTTTCTGTACTACAGGAAGAGAGGAGAGCGGTATGGCATTGCCAAGATCTCCTCTGGCGATGATAATCTCATCACAGAAGGGAAGGAGATCTGTAATGTTTTCGACGCCTTCTTTGTTTTCAATCTTGGCGAAGACTTTGATATGATC
>CACXGS010000139.1 GCA_902767195.1 uncultured Lachnospiraceae bacterium
ACCAGAGTGAATCCATCCTGGTATTCATAGATCTTGATCTTATCGGAATAGGTTACCGGAACTTCTCCTTTATAATTGAGGCCGATGATGGCCGGAGCCTGGGGATCCAGCTTCTCGTACTGGTCATTGACATTGCCTTTGGTCGTTCCTGCTGCCTGATCCGTTCCTGTTCCGGCCCCGTCTGTACCACCTGCTCCTCCGGCACCGTTGCCTCCATTTGCTGTCTTAGCCGCTTCCAGTCCGATATAGAGGTTATATGCAATCTCATGGGGCTGGGACATCTTAGTGGTCATGCCCAGAATCTTGTTGTTTTTATTCAGCTCAACCGGTATCACAAAGGAAGTGGAGTTGGATCCCCTGGTGTAATTGGTGATCTTTTGCCCGCCTGCTTTCACATATTGGAAATAGGTACTGCTGAAAGTAATCCTGGCGTAAGTTTTCCCTCCCTTGATAATAATCTGATCACAGGTGATCTGGACTTTTCCGGTTCCTCCGGAGAAACTGAAGCTGTCCGGCTTGTAGGTTCCGTCTTTCAGTCCGGTAGTGTTATTAACCGAACTGGTCCCTCCGTTGGTATTGCTGGAGTAGTTCTTATTACTGTTTTTGTTGGTAGTATTATTTGTTTTTTTATTGCTGGTCTTCTTATTGGTCTTAGAATTCTTTGTTTTTTTAGAGGTTTTGTCCGTTGCCGGTGTCACGGAGGAAGCCTTCCTGACACCCTTGTGAGTGGGCAGATTCTTGCCGTTGGTGTACTTGGAATAGAGTATGATCTCATGGGATCCGTGAGATCCCCCTGCTTCCAGTCCGTCTCTCCAGGCCTGGTCCTTCATCGCCGGATCCTTAGCATATTTGATACTCCTGGAAGCCACAATAAAGGGTTTATCCAGATAAGGAACCTCTATGGTATAAGTGTAGAGTCCTTTCCCGTTCTTCCAGAACTTGGACCATTTATTCTTACCGGCTTTGATGGCGGCCTCCGCTGTACTTGGATACAAATAATCATATCCTGTACCACTCAGAGAAATATCTGCCGTATATTTACCATCCTTAACGTGGAGAACTGCTCCCACTACATTGAACATGCTGTTCTCAGCGTCTTTGAACTTGATATTGTAAGTTCCGTTATTGACGATGTTCTCCGTTTTATCCGTGTTCTGGGAGGAAGAACTGCCGGAAGATCCCGTAGGTGTCAGTTTGATCGTCAGTGAGGTGTCGGCGGTCGCTTTGTGGGTCATGGAAGCCGTTGCATAGCCGGATGCCGATGCCTCAATGGTGTAGATCGTCGAGTAGGTCATGGGGTATGCTCCCCCTGACGGGGCCACGGTATTATTGGTCTCACTGCTGGTCACTGTAAATCTGGCTCCCGATATTGCTTTCCCTGTGGATGAATCAATCGCGGAAACCTTCACTGCGTAGGTCTTCCTGACAAAGCTAAGGGTAACTGTCTTATCTTCTTTCACTAAAAGAGCCTGACTGGCGGAAGCAGCACCCTCTGCTGTCTCATATCCGGCACAGACAGCGGAAACTGTCAGAGCAGTCTGATAGGGAACCAGGTAAGTGCCGTCAGTCCCGGAATAGGTCTTCCCGCTGTCATCCTTTACCGTGATAACCGCTTTGGATAAATTGTATTCTGTTGCCTGGTCGATCACTCTCACATGAACCTTAAAATCTGCCCGTTTTAATACGAAAGTCTCTGTCCCGTCTGCGGAAAGCTGAACTTCCCGGGCGTCGGATTCATAGCCCTTGGCGGACACTTTCACAGTGTAATTCTTCCCGGCAATCAGTTTATATTTCCCTCCGGAAGGCTTGATGACCTGGGTTTGCTCCGATGTTTCCCGTGTCACCTCGATTGCCGCATCACTTATACTTTCCCCATCTTCATTCTTAACCGCGACAGAGAGGCTGTACTCCTTCAGAATCTCCGGATCAAGAGCTTTCATGGGAATTTCAATAGTCTTATCTTCCGATACCGACACATGTTCCTTTTTTACGTCTTCATAATCATTATCACTGACAACACTGATGGTATATAAATGATTGGAAGCCATCTGATAGGAGCCATCGGTATCGATTACTTTCTTTCCTGTCTTCTCATCCGTAACCGTAATGGTTGCATCTTTTACTTCACTGCCCTTATCCTGGTCAATGGCTTTTATTTTTACCTTATAGGTGCTGGCCGTCAGGACCAGAGTAATGGTCTCCCCGTCCTGGGAGGGAGATATATTCCCTTCCCAGGTCTCATAGCCGGATGCTTTGGCTGTCACCGGATAGGATGTTCCGATCTCCAGAGTGTAACTTCCCTGGGAAGGCTGAATCTCCTTTCCGGAAGGATCTTTCACCGTGAAAGAAGCAGAGACGGTCTCTTCGTCCTCATTCTCGGCCGCCAGCTTCACCTTGCAGGTACTGATCTCTTCCATGCCGATGGTATAGGCATACTGAATCCAGTGGGGAACGCTCATAGCTGTAGTACGGCAGGAGATATCCGTTTTCTTATTAATCAGAATCGGAAACCGGACGATCTGGTTCTTGATCTCCACAACATCCTGACCGCAGATATTGGTTTCCGGATTATAATAAGTGTCATCATCATTTTCCGATTTGGTATGGCCGGCATAGAAGACATGGGTCATATTGGATGAGCTGGCTTTAAATTCTCCGTAGGCGATGCCTTTTTCTACAATGACCTTAGTACACTGGAGATTGGCCTTTCCTGTGCCGCCTTCCCACTTAAAAGTAAAATCAGTGTAAGTCCCGTCTGCGAAGGATGTCTTATATGCGGACTGATCTGCTTCTTCCGGAGCTTTAAGCTTGGAAGAAACAGGGGCTTTCCTGGCTGTTTGATCCTTCTTCTCAGATGTGTTGCCGGAAGATGTATCTTCTTTCTCCTTCTGTCCGGAATCGCCTGATTTGTCATTGCCGGTGCTGCCGCTCTTATCACCGGCAGAATCATTTCCTGTATTCTGAACTTCTTTTCCTGTAACAGTTACATTACAGGTAGCCGTCAGACCCCCGTCCTTTGTTCTTACTGTGATTCTGGCCGACCCGGCAGATTTGGCCGTCACTTTACCACTGCCGTCAACAGAAGCAACACCACTGTCGGAAGATTCCCAGGATACACTTTTATTGTCTGCATTCTCCGGAGATACCTCTGCCGAGAGCTTCTCCGATTCCCCTTCTTTCAAAGACAGGGCCGACCTGCTGATGGATACCCCGGTCACACTGCGGTCTTCTTCTTTTTTCTCCTCTTTCTGTTCTTTTTCCGTATCTTTCTCCTGAGGTTTGTCCTCCTGAACCTGAGTCTCAGGGGGAGCCTCCCCTTCGACTGCATAAACCGGCGCAGGCATCCAGTTCGATAAAACCAAAACAAAAGCCAACAGTATACTCAGAAACCTCATTTTTCTCATAATCGTCACCCCATGATCTGCTATTGATGAAAATGTAAAATGCAACACCCAAATAAAGATAATTCCGGACAGTTATCTTTATACTGTCTGGAACACAGTAGTCGTATAACCCCGTATCAGTCTTTAAAATGTATTACTATCCTGATAGAATTCTACAATATATTATTAACTGATATTATACAATTTATTATTTGGAAAATC